>DYSI01000010.1 GCA_020718275.1 Draconibacterium orientale | reverse complement strand
CGCATTATACCAGTATCGATCGGAATTTGATTTTCCAATACAATATCACTAAACTACTAACTTTCCGATTAGAACATAGTAGGAGCATTTTTGCTGGAGATGTAATTATAACCAACTCTTTGGATATGATAAGCATAAATCCTTATAGAACAGCTGCTTCTATCTTAGTAAAAATATAATATCTATTGATTATCCCATTCAATAATTACAAATACATGAATAAAGCCATCGTTTTTTTGCTGCTAATGGTCTTGACAAACGCAGTAAAATCGCAAGACATAAAACTAGAACTCTAGGGAGGACTCGGCATCTCGATGCTTTCAAATAAAGGTTATCAATCATTTTTGGACAGCTATTCAAGCTTTAATTCCCCTTCCAAAGAAGTGCGAGAACATTCTAAAATGCGCTATGGGTATGGATACGGATTAATTCTGGACTACGACTATTTGGCTTTTGATGTAGGATTTATCAACTATACTGGTCTAAAACAGAAATTCGAAATAGCGCAAGGAACAAGAACTTTTTAGTGCAAATTACGAGTTTTTAAAACAGATTCGAGCATACAAATAACGCAAAATGATAAGACTAACAGCTATTTAGGCGCGATAATTGGGATCGGAAACACTGCCATCGAAAGTAGCTTTAAGTATCCAAACAACACAAGATCACTTGGTAGCGAGAAAGAATTGAATGGGATTTTTGATGCATTCACTTCCGAATTAGGACTGGAATATAAACTCAATTATGCCCTGAATACAAGAGTCAATTTTTATGCTCGGGCAGCGCTAAGTTTTACAGCTTTTGTATCGCAGTTGGAATTTCATAGCTTTATCAGAAGTGTCAGTTCTACCTATCCGATGGAATATTTACCAGTTGACTATGGAGCCTATGTAAATGGAGGCTACGCCTATAACTATGATGATGAGTATGTTAAGCCAAACGCCCTAAAATTTGAAATGCAGATTGGTCTAAGCTATAATTTGATTAACACTAAATAAAAATCACTATTGTCCGTTAAAAATTAATTTAGTCCATTTCGGCAATTTAGTAGTTTTTTTATCGGACAACACTGAATAAAAATAGATAAAATGAGGTCAAAAATATTTTTCAATTCGCTAATATTTCGATTGCTAGCCCTATTGAGCATCCTTATTACCTTGCCTACTTGTGAAAAAGAAATCCTAAATGGCGAAAAATTTGCAGGCGTCTATGATGTTTATAAATATGAGTTAAAATACTATTCTAATAAAGGAACGGTACTGGACCGTACCCACACAGAAACTGACTTAGGAACGCTGAGTCTACTCTTTGAGCATCCTGATTTAGAGTATCATAGTTTATCCTATAACTTAGTAGGTGGAAGATTTGCAGGTTGGTCATTTATTCCATCCAATACACCTATTACATGGGCGCCAGTAACGGCTACCGACCAGCAATTAATTTTTAGCAATGCCCCTGCTGGAAATTCAGCCGGTGAAATTAGTTTAGTAACTTATACTGTTGATTATCTAATGTTCGACAAGCAAACCTAGACTTATATTTTCACCGATGCCAATGGAAATCTGCTAGCCGAAGAAAAGATATATCTTAAAAAATACTAGCATAGCTTGAGCATTAAACAACAAACAAACCTATTCAATTTTATCCCATTCAGATTAGCGCTGCAATAATCAAAAAATATTGCTCTTAGCAAAGAAAAAATATTTTTGCTTCCAAAAAAAAAATACTTTTGCCCAGTCAGTTTAACTAATTGGTTAAGGTATATGGTTAATGAAAATTTTACTGCCACTGAGCAAAAAATAATAGAAGCAGCCCAGCTTGAATTTAGCGAAAAAGGCTTGTCGGGCGCACGAATGCAAAGCATTGCAGACAAAGCGGGTATTAACAAAGCACTGCTGCATTACTACTATCGTAGCAAAGACAAATTATTTGAAGTCGTTTTTAAAATGCTTTTTCGATCCATTATACCCCGAGTAGAGGAAATTCTTAACAAGGAAATCGACTTATTTGAGAAAATCAGAATTTTTGTGGAAACATACATCAATCTCATTCAAAGCTCTCCGCAAATACCGATGTTTATTATGCATGAATTGAGTTCTAATCCCAAACGACTTAGCCAAATGGTAGCGCTTGCAGGCTTAAATGTTGAAAAATCGCCTCTCAAAAAACAATTAGATGAGCTGATTGCATCGGGAAAAATTCGCCCCATTGAAATTGAACAATTAATGATTAATATACTTTCATTATGCATTTTCCCTATAGTTGCAAAACCAATTAGCATGACTGTTTTGTACAACGGTGACGAAAAAGCATATCAGCAAATGATAGAAATGCGTAAAAAATCGGTTGCTGAATTTGTAATTAACGCTATAAAAAATACAGACTATGAAGAACTTACCTAAGCCATGGCTATTAGCGTTCATCGCGCTGATGCTGATAATGAATCTGGCGAAAGCCCAGGAGACTATTTCGCTTAAATCAATCCTAGATTCAACCATCCGCAATTATCCACTGAGCAAACAAGGCGATTTATTTGATGCGCAAGGGCAACTCAAAACCGAAGAAATTGAGCGTAAAAACTTGCCCCAGGTGGAACTGAATGCCAAAGCTACCTACCAATCACAAGTGGTTGGCATTGATTTGCCTATTCCTAATTTCGAATTGACCACAATGAGCAAAGACCAATATCGCTTTACCATCGATATTCAGCAGTCTATTTACAAAGGTAATGCAACACATCATCAGAAAGAACTCATTGCTTCGCAAATTGAAACGCAACACAAGCAATTGGAAATGGAACTTCAGCAGGTTAAAATATCCGTGGTTGAATTATATTTTGGGATTCTTTTTAACCATCAGCAGAATCAGATTTTGAACAGCTATCAGTTGCAAATGAATTCTAAAATTAACGAATTCAATTCCTTAGTAAAAAACGGAACCCTATTAATTTCAGCCCTCGATGGTTTAAAATTAGAGCAAATACGATTGCAGCAACAACTAAAAGAGCTTGAAATAGACCGTTTAAAGCTATTGCAAAACATCAACGAAATATCTGGACTACAACTAGATACCAATACCATTTTCGAAACTCCAAACACGTCCATTACCAAGGAAATGAGTCCTCAACGAATTGAGTTACAGCTAATGGAATTACAGCAAAAACAAATTAGTATCAATCAACAGATGAGCAATTCCAAGTATCTACCGATGGTTTATGCCTTTGGCACTGCAGGTTATGGACGTCCTGGGTTTAATTATCTATCAAACGAATTTGAACCATTTTATATGGTAGGAATTGGTATGAATTGGAAAATATGGACATGGCAAGCGAATAAGCGCGAAAAACAAATTCTAGATCTTAACCAAAAAATAATAGAAACACAGAAGACAACATTCTCCAGCAACCTTCAGCGAACAATCAATAGCTATCTTGCCGAAATGCAGAAGTTAGAATCACTAATTCAACAAGATAAGGAAATTGTTCGCTTACAAAAAAGCATCGCTCAATCAAGCGAGAACCTATTTAAAAATGGAGTAATTACCTCATCGCAATGGGTTGATGAACTCCAAAAGGTAAATCAATACGAACTCAATGAGCAGGCACATTTGCTTAAACTAAGTCTTGTAAACGTAAACTATAGCTGGGTGCTTGGGCGATTATAAGTGCCCGCAAAAATTGACTAATTGAACCAAACCATGTGACTATAAAAACCTAGATATCAACGCAAAGCATTTAAAAAAATGAAAAGAATTATTATAACTATTGTAGCAAGTATTAGCCTAATTTCATGCCAGCCAAAGGTTGAAAAGTCTGACGCATACGGAAATTTTGAGGCCGATAAAACCATCATTTCGAGCGAAGTAGCAGGTAGAATCTTAAAACTAGACCTACACGAAGGTGATATCCTCGCCAAAGGACAAGTAGTTGGGCAAATCGACAGCATGGATCTTTACCTAAAGAAGATGCAAATGCATGCACAAATCAGCGCCTCACGAGCCAATTTTGATCAAATTGACGCGCAAATGGAGGTTCAAAAGCAGCAAATCGAAAATATTACAATCAATAGAAACCGAGTAAAATTATTACTCGAACAATCTGCTGCCACGCCAAAACAATGGGACGAAGTGGATGGGCAATTTCAGCTCGCCCAAAAGCAACTAGTTTCCATTGCTTCGCAAAAAGCAGCGCTAGAACAACAAATCAGCGCCATGAGCGAGCAGCTCAAACAAATTGAATTGAGTTTAAGCAAATGTACATTATACAATCCGGTGCAAGGAAGCGTACTCAACAAACTAAGTCGCGAAGGAGAACTAGCAAGCCCGGGCAAAACACTATATTCTCTTGCCGACTTAAGTAATCTAAATCTAAAAGCTTATTTATCAGGCGATCAATTAAGCAAAGTAAAAATTGGCCAAAAAGTAAAAGTATTGATTGACGGTTCTGACAACCAGATACAAAGCCTTGAAGGTCAAATTGTATGGATATCCGAAAGTGCTGAATTCACGCCAAAAACCATCCAAACCCGCGAAGAAAGAGTGAATTTGGTTTATGCCTTTAAGGTAAGGGTCAGCAATGACGGCCGTTTGAAAATAGGAATGCCCGCTGAAATTGTATTTTAAAAAAAGACAAGCGCTCATGCAATCTGCCATATCCATTCAAAATCTATCGAAGCATTACGCTGATAATCAAGCATTGAAATCCATAAACTGTGAGATACAGCCAGGGGAACTTTTCGGCTTTATCGGGCCCGATGGGGCAGGAAAAACCAGTCTCTTTCGCATTCTTACTTCGCTTTTATTACCCGATCAGGGTCAAGCCAAAGTGCTAGGTTTCGATGTGGTAAGCGATTATAAAGCCATTCGCGAGCAAGTAGGTTATATGCCAGGTAGATTTTCATTGTACCAAGACTTGACTGTGGAGGAAAATCTAAAGTTTTTTGCCGGCGTTTTCAAATCCAATCTCGCTGAAAACTATTACCTCATCGAAGATATTTACCAGCAAATATTACCTTTCAAGCATCGCCGCGCAGGGAAATTATCTGGCGGGATGAAACAAAAATTGGCATTAAGTTGCGCCCTAATTCACAAACCACAAGTGCTTTTGCTCGACGAACCCTCCACAGGAGTGGATGCCGTGTCGCGTAAAGAATTATGGGAAATGCTACATAAGTTGAAAATGGAAGGAATAACCATTTTAGTATCAACCCCTTACATGGACGAAGCCGCCAAATGCGATCGAGTAGCCTTAATGCAAAAAGGAAAAATATTGTCCATCGACACGCCAACGAATATTATTAAGGCCTTTCCGCATACGCTTGGAGCGGTAAAAAGCCCACTAATGAATCCACTACTACAAGTACTGAAGCAGTCGAAATTAATCCATTCCGCGTACTTATTTGGCGAAAACATCCATGTAGTTTGTAAGCTAGGAATTGATTTTGTGCAACTTGAGCAAGAGCTAATCAGTAAAGGGGTTGTTGAATGGCAATATCAAATAATAAATGCCGGTATTGAAGATTGTTTTATGGAATTAATGAATAAGTAATGGAAATAGCGATTTCAGTGAAGAACATGGTCAAGAAATTTGGTGATTTTGTCGCCAATGACCATCTCAATTTTGAGGTTTACCAAGGAGAAATATTCGGCTTTTTGGGTGCAAACGGCGCCGGAAAAACCACCGCTATCAAAATACTTTGCGGCATCAGCAGCCCAAGTTCTGGCGAACTGATGGTGGCCGGCTATAATATTTATAAAAACAGGGATAAGGTAAAGAAGAGTATTGGCTATATGAGTCAGAAATTTAGCCTCTATGATGACTTGAGCATTGCCGAAAACATAGAATTCTACGGGGGAATTTATGGATTATCACGACAGATAATAAAGCAAAAAACAGCTGAATATATTCACGAACTTGCACTTGAATCCTATGAAAAAATGCGCGTAATCGATTTACCGTTAGGGATTAAGCAAAAATTAGCTTTCTCGGTAGCAGTAATTCACCAACCAAAGATTGTATTTTTAGACGAGCCAACCAGTGGCGTCGACCCCATTACGCGGCGCCAATTTTGGGAAATGATCTACCGCGAAGCCGCCAATGGAACCACTGTTTTTGTCACCACTCACTATATGGACGAAGCCGAATATTGTAATCGAGTTTCGATTATGGTAGATGGCCGAATTGAAGCATTAGGAACTCCTTCTGAATTGAAAAACCAATACAGCGCAAGCAGTATGGAAGAAGTTTTTATTCATCTAGCACGCAAAGCCACTAGAATTGACTAAATCAAGAAGCCGATGAAAGATTTTATTATCAAAGAATTCAAGCAAATATTTCGGGATTACCGCTCGATGATTATCCTTTTTGGAATTCCAATTGCCCAGGTGATGCTCTTTGGTTTTGCCTTAACCCTGGATTTGAACGACGCTCATTTTGCCGTTTTGGATCAAGCAAAAGACGAACACAGCCGCAAAATAATAGAGAAAATGGATGCCTCAAGTTATTTTATTCTTGATCGAAATTTGAATAGCCGCGAAGAAATTCAAAAGGTCTTTGAGGGAGGCGTAGTGCGCGAAGTATTGGTTTTCAAGCCCGGTTTTTCGGAAAATTTAGACAAAACAGCAAGCACAGAACTTCAAATAATTACCGATGCCAGCGACCCAAATACCGCCAATATGATGCTCAATTACACCCAAGCTATTATCAGCAATTACGAGCAAAGTTTACTCTTAGCGCATGGCAAACAAGTATTGATAATTCCAGAAACCCAATTTAAATATAACGAAAATTTAAAGAGTGTTTTTATGTTTGTTCCAGGAGTCATTACCATCATTCTGATGCTCGTTTCAGCGATGATGACCTCCATTTCCATTGCAAGAGAAAAAGAAATGGGAACTATGGAGGTACTGCTCGTTTCACCAATCAAGCCCATCGAAATTGTAATAGGCAAAGTGATGCCCTATTTGCTTCTTTCATTCGTCAATTTTCTACTAATTCTTGGTCTTGCCTTTACCGTTTTCAAAATGCCAATGGATGGCAATATGTTGCTCCTAATGGCAGAAGCCTTGTTGTATATTTTGATGGCCTTATCCCTCGGGATTCTCATTAGCACGGTAAGCAATTCACAACAAACCGCTATGCTTCTCTCCATGTTTGCACTATTACTGCCCACTATCTTGCTTTCAGGTTTTATCTTCCCAATTGAAAACATGCCTTCGATACTTATCTATTTGAGTCATATTATGCCCTCTAAATGGTTCATTATCATCATTAAAGATGTAATGCTAAAAGGTGCAGGACTGAAAGAGGTGTGGTTTCCAACCTCCATCATTTTATTTCAAACCGTTCTATTTATTAGCTTGAGTATTAAGAAATTCAAAATCCGTTTACAATGAGGGTCATTCGCTATATCATTCAAAAAGAATTCAAACAGATTTTTCGCAACCGGATGATGCTACCTATTATTTTTGTAATGCCAGTAATCCAACTAATTGTGCTTTCGTACACCGCCACTTTCGAGATTAAAGAGGTGCGACTTGGCGTTGTGGATATGGATCAAAGTTATAGTTCGCGCGAATTAGTGAGCAAATTTCAAGGCTCACCCTTTTTTAAATTGGTGAATTTTAGCTTTAGCATTGCTGAACTTGAAAAGGAGATGCAAAAAGGTGATTTACAACAAATTGTGGTGATTCCTCAAAATTTTGAAGCCGCAATTAACAAAGGTGAAAATCCTAAAATTCAGATCATTACAGATGCAGTGAACGGCAGTGCAGCCAGCCTCATGACCTATTATACCAGCAGCATAGTAATGGACTATAATCGGCAGATATTAATGGAAAAGCAGCCTTTGCTAACTGCAACAACTGGGATTCGCACTCCTTATCAATTTTGGTATAATCCGGAGTTGGATTACAAAAATTATATGGTTCCTGGAATCTTAGTTTTGCTAGTAACCATGATTGGCGCTTTTCTTTCCGGAATGAACATAGTACGTGAAAAAGAGATTGGCACCATTGAGCAACTTAATGTAACCCCTATCAGAAAGTATGAATTTATTATCGGCAAACTGCTTCCATTTTGGATAATTGCCATGTTTGATTTAGCCTTTGGTCTGATTATCGCCAAATTAATTTTTGGCATTTACATTTTGGGAAGTGTTTGGCTTGTGTTTGCAGTAGCGGCCATTTATTTATTGGCGGTTTTGGGTTTAGGACTTTTTGTAAGTACCATTACCGAAACACAACAACAGGCAATGTTTTTAGCTTGGTTTTTTATGGTTATTTTCATTATGCTCAGCGGTTTGTTCACCCCAACGGAAAGCATGCCAATATGGGCGCAATGGCTTAATACCATTAACCCAATTACTTATTTTATGCGTTTTATGCGGCAAGTGATTTTAAAAGGGTCCAGTATTATGGAAGTTATGGACGAAATTATTTCCATTACTGTATATGCTACCAGCATGCTGAGCCTTGCCGTTTGGCGTTATCGGAAAGTGAATTAGCGATTTTTTCGAGTCAATTTAATGGCTCAAAATAATTTACTTTTGCAGTCGAATTAAATACCAGCCTTTTGGAAACACTTATGAACGTATTGCATAAATTTAATCGTATTCCTTTGAAGAAAATCATCATTTGGATCCTGCTGATTTTTATGTTGGTACAACTTGTAGTTTTCATTTTTCGCAATCCATTGGCTAATTATCTCGTCCACCAAAAAGCGCAACAATATGGAGAAAGTCATCAGGCTGAGCTACATATCGGAAAAATTCGCTTCAAAGGACTTTCAGGAGTGCAAGTAGATGACATCTTTGTCAAAGCGGAACACAAGGACACCTTGCTCAAAGTAAAATCTGCATACGTCCGCTTGAGTTTTTGGGATATGTTAATTTTCAAAGTCAATTTAATTGATTTCAAACTCGATAAAACACAATTGTCGGTTAAGAGGGATTCGTTAGGCGACAATTATTCCAATTTTATAGCTAATAACGACCAAGAACTGGATAGCCTTCCAAAGGAAGATTTTAACAAGGGTAGCTATGCCGAACGGGCTTCGAATATCCTTGGAATTCTATTTAATCTGATACCCTCAAACATTACAATCAACGACTTCACCATAAAAGCCGATTTACGCGACTACCAATTATCACTCTATTTGGCAAAATTAGCGGTTGAAGAGCATCAATTTTCATCGATGGTGGAAGTGACAGAAGAAAAGATCAAGCATTTTTGGACGATAGAAGGAGTGCTGAATCCTAGTGAAAAAATGATTGAATGCAAATGGTTTTCGGCAGATACCGCTAAAGTGAGTATTCCATATCTTGCGCATAAATTTAGCACACTGATAGCCTTTGACACCATCCAGTTTAAGTTTGTGGAGGAAACAACCAACGAATCACTCACCCAATTGCGTGGAAACACCAGCGTTAAAGGCTTGATAATTAACAATAAACGAATTTCTGGACAAGATATAATTCTCAACAACGGCAAGATCCAATACAAGATTGATATTACCGACCACCGCATTGCATTAGATAGCTGTTCGGAGTTTGTTTTCAATAAAATAAGCTTTCACCCCTACATCGCCTACACCAAAAAGCCCCACCAAACCATCGAGCTAAAGATTCACAAGCCGTGGTTTACTGCTCAGGATTTCTTTCTTTCATTGCCAAAGGGCTTGTTCAACAACCTAGATGGAATAAAGGTTTCGGGAGAATTGGCCTATAATCTCAACCTCCTCATCGATTTTGACCAATTGGATAGTTTGCAATTCGACTCAAGGATGAAGCGCCGCAATTTTAGAATTAATCATTATGGCGAATCCAATTTAGCCAAACTCAATGAGTCATTTATTTACACCGCTTTTGAGAAGGGAGAAGCCGTTAGGAGTTTAGAAGTAGGACCAGCAAATCCAAACTTCCGCAGCATGCTGCAGATACCACCCCATTTGGTGAATGTAATTTTGTATTCCGAAGACTTAGGATTCTTTTACCACAATGGCTTTTCGAAAAGCGCATTTCGTAGCTCTATGGTTACCAATCTCAAAGCAAGACGTTTTGTTCGTGGCGGCAGCACCATCAGTATGCAATTGGTTAAAAACGTATACCTCACGCGCAACAAAACAATTAGTCGCAAACTAGAGGAAGCGATTTTGGTTTGGCTTATCGAGAGTAACCGAATTGCCTCCAAGCAACGCATGATGGAGGTTTATCTCAACATTATTGAATGGGGGCCAGGTATTTATGGTGCCAATGAAGCTTCGATGTTTTATTTCAATAAAGATGTTTCGCAAATTAATTTAGCGGAAGCCATCTTTATGGCCAGCATTGTCCCAAAGCCAAAATGGTTCAGATCATCTTTCGATTCACAAGCGCAATTGAAGCCCTATCATGAGCATTATTACCAAAATATCGCCAATAGAATGCTTAAAAATGGAGTCATCAGCCAGCAAGAGTTTGACAATTTGAAACCCTCAGTTGTAATCCTCGGCCCTGCTAAAGACTTGCTACTTAAATCCGATACAACGCTGTTGTAGAGCCCCCTTAGCGTTGCTACTGCCGAATTAAGTTAAGCGATACAAATCCTCCAAATCATCGGCCGGACTTTCTAGATTAGCATTCGGAATAACTTTAGGATTCGCGATAATCACCTCGGCGTAAACTTCCATGGCAATATCGTTGTATGATTTTCCTTGATGATGAACTTTACTAATCAAGGCTTTGAGTTCTACCCCTTGATCCATTATATTCGACATGACAATATTTTCGTACGCAGCCACATATCCTAATTTAAAATCCTTATAGTAAACCTCAATTGCAAAACTATCATACAAATTGCTCAATTCCCGTTTCAAGGTCAAAGGCTCACCCTTTTTGACTAAACCAAAAACAGTCTTGTAATCATAATGAGGAATTCCCTTAATATAATTATCATAAATTTTAATAGGTTTACGGGATAAAATGGTATTGGGGATAAGCAAGCCAGCGGTTCCAAAACCTAATACTTTTAAAAAATTACTTCTATCCATATAACAAAGGTTTAGCAAATTAATTATTAAAAAAAAGAATTACCGATTGGCTTGCGATTACCACCAAGCCAAAATAGGAATCCCTACAATATTAACGATAATTGACATTTGTACATCGCTTAAAAATCTTTATTTTCGCACTTTATTTCAAAGAAACCTACTATGGCATTTTTTAGATTTATATTAATTCTACTATTAATTTATTATGGACTAAGAGTACTTACACGCTTAGTATTGCCCTATTTAGCAAAGCGCTGGATTAGTAAAGCGCAAGAAAAATTTAATAATCAGCAAGGATATAGCAATCCTGAAGAAGCTAAAAAGAGAGAAGGAGAAGTAAAATTCAAGACTAATTTCAAATCGCAGAGTAATCCCACAAACGACAAGGTTGATTTGGGAGAATATATTGATTATGAAGAAATTAAAGACGATAAAAAATAAACTATGAGCACAAAAATCGATTTTAAAAAATGGCTGCCTTATGGAGTCGGGATACTAACTTTCTTGATAGTAGTATTAGTTTATTTTGGACCATTATGGCAAGGTAAACAGGTAAGACAAGGTGATAACAAAACTTTTCTAGGCGTCTCGAAGGAGGTGGTCGATTACCGCCAAGCAAATGATGGGAAAGAAGCCCTTTGGACCAATTCGCTTTTTGGAGGAATGCCTGCTTATCAAGTTTCTGTCTCGAAGAAGGAAAATTTACTACGTTATATAGACAGCTACCTTTTCCGTTTATCGCTGCCCCGCCCTGCCGATTATGTTTTTTTATACATGCTCGGCTTCTTTATTTTGCTTCTAGTCCTCAAGGTAGACCCCTGGCTAAGTATTATCGGAGCACTAGCTTTTGGCTTTTCGAGCTACTTTTTTATCATTTTGGAAGCGGGACACAACTCCAAAGCCCATGCAATCGGCTATATGGCGCCTACTCTGGCATTCATCATTTACACTTTTAGATCCAAAAAGTATTTGATTGGAGGAACATTCTTCGCCCTTTTCATGGCGCTGGAGCTATACACCAATCACCCTCAAATAGCTTATTATCTGATGTTTATTGTATTGGCTTACGGCGCTTCGGAATTATGGGGCGCTATTCGCGAAAAGCAGTTACTGCATTTTACAAAAGCAGTTGGTGTACTTTTTATCGGTTTATTGCTGGCGGTGGCCGTCAACCTGAATAACTATTGGACTACTTACGAATATTCACCCGAAACTATTCGTGGGAAGTCGGAATTGACTTTTGACAAGCATATCAAATCATCAGGACTAGACAAGGATTATGCAACGCAGTGGAGCTACGGAATAGATGAAACATGGACTTTGATGATTCCAAATGCCAAAGGCGGTGGTAGCATTCCCATTAGCCAATACGCCCCAAAAGCTTTGGACGAAGCAAATCCCCAATATCGTCAGAATATTGCCCAAATTGGTACTTATTGGGGAGATCAACCCATGACTAGCGGACCTGTTTACGTTGGAGCGATTATCGTTTTTCTATTTATATTGGGATTATTAATTGTTCCAGGCCGATTGAAATGGTCGCTTTTAGCGGTAACACTGATTAGTATTTTCCTTAGTTGGGGTCATAACTGGATGGCTTTCAGTAATCTATTTTTCGACTATTTCCCAGCCTACAATAAATTCCGAACCGTTTCCATGATACTGGTGATTGCCGAATTGACTATGGTTTTATTGGCCATTTTGGCGCTCGATGCCATTATAAAACGACCACAATTACTCAAAGAGAATGCTAGGGCTTTGTATATTTCATTGGCGCTAACAGGAGGTTTGTCCTTGGTATTCTATCTGTTGCCCGATACTTTCTTTAGCTTTTTGAATAAAATGGATTTAGAACAGTTAGCCAGTTTGCAAAAACAATATCCAGATCAAGCCATGCTGTATCAAGAACTATTTGATGAGCTCGCCAATGTGCGCATGAGTATTTTCAAAGCCGACAGTATGCGCTCTTTCCTTTTTATAGTGCTAGCCGCTGGACTGATATTCGGATATGGTCGCAAACAGTTTAACAAATATGCTTTTTATGGCGTAATTGGTCTACTGATTTTTATCGATTTGGCAGCTGTCAACCATCGTTTTTTGAATGATGACAGTTATGAGAAAAAATCGAAGGCAAAAATTCCTTATGCCATGACTGATGCCGACCGTCAAATTTTGCAAGATAAATCACTGGATTTCAGAGTTTTCAATACCACTGTCAACACTTTCAACGACGCATCCACTTCCTACAACCATAAATCGATCGGCGGATACCATGGCGCCAAATTACGGAGATATCAAGATTTAATTGAACATCATCTGTCGGTTGGAAATATGGAAGTGCTTAATATGCTCAATACCAAATACTTTATAGTTGGTGGTCAGGAGCAAGCCCCACAAGCACAGATGAATCCTTCTGCCCTAGGCAATGCATGGTTTGTAAAAAATATCAATTGGGTCAATAATGCCGATCATGAAATTATTCATTTAGGTCGGGTAATTGAAATCAAAGCGCTAGGCGACATTTCAAAATTATCAGTTTATGGACGTCCTTTGCAATCTATCGATACAATTTTGTGGACTTCCCCAATATTTACAATTGGTTTTGATGAAACCGAAAAGAAAATTAGCTTGAGTCGATTGCCAATTAAGGCTGGTATTACTTATGTGGTGGGCAATGACCCTTCAAATACAGATTCAAATTTTATCGATTTGAGCAATTTAGAAAATGGTAATTTATTAGCCAGTAAGCAATTCGAGATGCGAGAAATCTACGACTTCAAACCCGCTGAAACAGCAGTAGTTGACAAGCGTTTCAAAGCCTATTTGGATCAGCACACTTTTGAATATTCGCCAACCGCAAGCATTCAATTGAGCTCGTATGCGCCTAACGAACTTAAATACACTACCCATGCAGATCGCAGTCAGCTAGCGGTATTTTCCGAAATATACTATAACAAAGGCTGGAACGCTTATCTCGATGGTAAAAAGGTAGATTATATCCGCGCTAATTATGTTTTGAGAAGTTTGGTGGTGCCCGCCGGTGATCATACTTTGGTATTCAAATTTGAGCCTTCCTCCTATTTTATTGGAAAGCAAATCACTTTAATTTCTTCCTCCTTGTTGATTCTGCTTGTGTTGTTTACCACTTATTGGGAGTTTTTTGTTCGACGCAAGGAGAATTAAACGTTTATCAAAGAGGTCAAAATTTGAAAAAAGTACTAATTATAAGCTATTATTGGCCTCCTAGTGGTGGCGCTGGGGTTCAACGCTGGCTTAAATTTGCTAAATATCTTCCCGAATTTGGCTGGCAACCACATATTTACACCCCTTCCAATCCCGAAGCACCTGCTACGGACGAAAGTTTGATGTCAGACCTCAACGATCAAATGGTGGTGATAAAGCAACCGATTTTTGAACCTTATAGCTTTTATAAAACACTAACAGGAAAAAAAGGAAAGGTAAATGCTGGCTTTCTATCTGAAGACAAAGGATCGAGAGATAAATTTACCGAGCGCATGAGTATTTGGATACGCGGTAACTTTTTTATTCCGGATGCGAGAATTCTTTGGGTGCGCCCTTCGGTAAAATTCCTTCAAAAATACATTCAGGATCAAGGCATTGAAATGGTTATCTCAACAGGACCTCCCCATTCCATGCATTTAATAGCGATGAAGTTAAAAGAGAAAATGGCGATAAAATGGATAGCAGATTTTAGAGATCCATGGACCAATATTGATTTTTACAAAGAGCTAATGCTCAGCGCTGCCGCTGACCGAAAACATCATCGATTGGAAAAACAGGTCTTGCAAAAAGCCGATAGCGTAATTGCCATTGGCGCTACCATGCAGCAAGAGCTTGAAACTATTAGAGGCGCCAAAGTTGACTTAATAAGCAATGGTTTTGACGAATCCGACTTTCATCCATCCACGCAACAAAACGATTCCAAACAGTTTAATATTCTTCATATCGGCTCGATAAATCTAGATCGCAATCATCCTATATTTTGGGAATCTATCAATAGTCTACGTCTTGAAAATGAAAATTTTAAGCGAGATTTTCGTCTTATATTCGTCGGAAAATTGGATTATTCGGTAAGGGAATCTTTGGAGAAATATCATTTGAAAGAAGTCTGTCAGATTATTCCGTATTTACCGCATAATCAGTTACAAGCAGTGATCGATACCGCTGATTTGCTGTATCTGCCGCTCAATAATACCTTGAATGCTAAGGGAGTAGTTTCTGGTAAATTATTCGAATATCTAGCAAGTGGTAAACCCATTTTATCCATCGGGCATCCCACTGGCGATGCTGCGAAAATTTTAGCCGAATGCAATGCAGGAAGCATGATTGGTTTTGACGCATTTGAGGATTTTAAAGAATCACTACTCTTTTACTATCATGCTAAAAAGGATCCTAATGTAGCCCTTAATAGCCAAATCCAGCAATACAGTAGGCGCAATCTCACCCATGAGCTGGTTCGCCTTATCGAATCCATCTAGCAATACAAACCTTAATCAATGCAAAATGCCCTTCAAAAACCAAGATTCTGAAGGGCGCATGTTGCATAGAAAGTGATAAAGACTATTCCTCGATGTAGCTTATAAGCATAACCTCAGTAGTAGAATTATCAAATGATGTTTGGGTTAATTTACTTGGCAAATTAGCGGCAGTATATTCATAAACATTATTGTAAGAATCAGCATCGATTGTAACACCAGCCGCATCTTTTACAGTTATTTTAGTGACATTATTAGCACTCATAAATTGAACTTCGCCCATCAAATCATTAACTCCAATATTGCGGTAAGGATTGGTCTTGGTATCATATTCGAAGGTAGAAGTACCAGTGAGTTCTAAGGTAAAAATTGCGTTCATGGAATAGTCTTGCTTAAGGGTAACGTTATCGCCAGAATAGGTGAAAAGAGATTTAGCAACTTCTATTGGTTGCCCTATAAACTCACCAAAAGTAGAAACTTGAGCTATTTTGGTTCCGGCATAGGTGTATTGAAAATAACCTACCGGCTCCAGACCTGTACCGGGATCAGTAGAAATATTTACTTTATCAAAGCCTCCGTTGGCGTTATAACTAAAACTTAATTGCGTTGTAACTGCACCACTTTCGTAAACATCGAAAACACTAATTTTACCAGAAGCATAAGTGATAAGTGTGTAATCACCTGCAGAATTACCTTGAGCGTCAAAATCTTCGATTTTCGTTATCAACTTATCGGCCGAATAAGTCATTTGGGTATATGTTCCGTCTTCGTTGGTAGTTTTAGAAACGTAATATTTCTTAGTCACTGGTGGGGTAGTAGTGTCTTTTGAATCGTTATCTTTTGTACAAGAGGTAAAACTAATGCTTATACCAAGCAGCAAGAATAATAGAAAATTGATTTTTTTCATGTTATAAGTATTTTAGGGTTAAAAATAAATTGATTAATAGATTGCAAAGATATTACATTCTGAACTTGGTTGCTTAAGCAAGAAATGATTATTAACTCTTTTGATACTGTTGAAAGACCTCCCAAATAGCAATACCAGCTGAAATAGAAACATTAAGGGAATGCTTAGTGCCAAATTGAGGTATTTCGATGCAGCCATCTACCAAATCAACAACGGCTTGTTCCACTCCCTTTACTTCATTTCCGAAAACAAGCGCAACTGGCGTGTCAAAATTAAAATGCATTTCATCGAGCATAACACTTTCTTCAGCTTGTTCAACGGCATACACTTTAACTTGATTTGCCTTAAGCTCTTTCACCAGACTTAAAGTAGAATCACGGTATTGCCAATCAACACTTTCGGTTGCACCGAGGGCTGTTTTATGAATTTCTGGATGGGGAGGCTTGGAGGTAATTCCACACAAAAATATTTCTTGTACAATAAAAGCATCTGCCGTTCGAAAGATGGAACCTACATTCGATAGGCTTCGAATATTATCAAGCACAAGATAGAGGGGCATTTTCTCAAGATTTTTGAAATCTTCAACGCTCACTCTATTGAGTTCTTCATTATCGAGTTTTCTCATAATATTTTAATAAAAGCGCAAAATTAGGCATTTTTATCGCTGTTAAATGCGAAAAACCGCCTTGAATAGGGAAATTTTTTGGGAAGTAAAAAATAATTTTATTATTGATTGTTAGGTAGTTATTGTCGCAAAATCCAATTTTCTGGATTTTGCGGTACAACTTGTTTCCGCAACTCAAAGTGAAGCACGGTCTCACCATTGTCGGCATCAGTCCATACTAAACCAATATTTTGTTTGGTGGTAACAACGTCATTTTCTTTCACATACACCTGTGCAAGCCGATCGTATACGGTGTAAAAATCGCCATGCTTAATCAGCACCGCCTTATAACGAGGAAGCTGAATCACCTTAACCACTTTTCCTTCAAAAACTGAGCGCGCAAGGGCTCCCTTTTCGACCCTAAAATCAGTTCCTTTGTTGTCGACCGTTATTTTGAGTTCAGCATGATTGCGAATTCCGAAGTGACTTACGATGGTTCCGCGAACAATAGGCCATGGCAATTTGCCAATATTAGCCGCAAAATCGTTCGATAATTTAGTCTCAGCAGGAGATAGTGGATAGCTGGTTTTTTTGGCGGTTGGCTTTTCACCTGGTTTAGCGCTAGCTTTTTTCTGCCGCTCTATTTCTTCCTCAATTAGTCGCTGAATTTCTTTGTTAAGCTTATTCCATTCCTTTTGCTGCTGGGCTAGCTGGGCACGTAAATCTTTTTCTTGCTGCTGCAACTGACTCAGGGCGATCTTCTTCTTTTCTTGATCTATTTCCAGCGATTTAGTTTCCTTTTCTTTGGTCACCAATAATCCCAAACGCTCAGCCTTTTGTTTTTTTAATTGGTTCAGTTCGTTTTGAATACTGCTTTGGGTGTTAACAATGTCATCAGCTTTGGCGCGACGATACGCATTGTACTCCTGCAAATATTTCATCCTTCGCATGGCCTGATAAAAATCGTCGGATGCTAATAGAAACATCCACTGGTCGTAATGGTTTCGGCTTTTGTAGGATTGGTATATTAGCTTGGCATATTCCTGTTTTAGGATTTTTAGTTCTGCCGAAAGCCGATTAATATTCTCTTGACGCGTCAGTATTTGGCGTTCCAGTAATGAAATTTCGCTACTGTAAACTTTTATAAGTTGCTTACGCTCATCTACTTGTCTCTTAAGCAGACTTATCTGATTGATGGAGGTCTTTTTCTTGGAACTAGTTTCGTTAAGCAGTTTTTTAGTGAGCGAAATGTTCTTTTCAATCTTAGCTTGTTGCGATTCCAACTGCTTTTTGCTTAATTTTTTTTCTTGCGAATTAGCCACTTGAGGCATCGCCATGAGCCAAAACATTAAACCAAAAAGAATCGTTTTCTTAAGAAGAGACATTACACTTTCACAATTAAGTTCATAATTTTCGATAAGCTAAAGTATAACGCTTCCGCTTTTCATATCGTACAATTCATTTTAATTTTCAAATATGATTTGTTAATTAAATGACTTGCTAAGCCTTGATGACTAAGGCCAATTTCAGAATATCAGGAATCGGCTTTTAATTTTATAATTCACCGCGGAAAATGAAATAGCTGCTATTGTGTTTTCGATTTTTCGGAATACGTTTTAGGGATTTTGAAAGGAAAAACTTGGGGGATGTTGGGCTCAAGCGATGAATATTCTATTTCCAGAAATGAATTATCTTCCTCTTTAAGTTTAAAATTCATCAACATCGGAAACAAGGTGTTTTTGAGTGGCGAAAAATCGTCGTAACGCACAGTAAATTTAGTTCTATTATCGCCAACCAACTTCACACTTTGGCGAGTAATCTTGCTATTTTGCTTATCAATCCAAATATCTTGTATCAAAATTTTATTACTAAGATCTTCGTCGGCATAGCATGCTTTTAGCTTTCGGCGAGCAATGGTACTTAACTGATAGTTTTGCATACTTTCATTTATCTTGAAAACATTATTTTCGTAATAGGGGAAATCATTACCCATCAAAACAGATTGCAACATTTGAAAATCTAAATCGATTTGAAAGCGATCCTTCAGAAATTTAGTGTTTTCAATCATATAGGTTTTGCTCAATCGATCAATAAACATAAAAGTATCGGGTTCGATTTTCAATCGAAAAATTTCGATATTCATCACCGCATAAATACTTATCCAAATAATACTATCTTTCCGCATCCGTATTTGACCGGTAAAACTTTGCTGATTGTCAACGGTTTGATAAACTCCTTTGAATTGTCCACTCATCCATTCAGCATTAAATTGTTGGGATTTCATCATGGCATATACAGAATCCACTTTGCTTGGCTTCATTTCGCTGATGGTTTCTTTAACGACTGGAGTTGCCACTTCGACTGTTCTACTGCGGCAGGAGGCAAAAAAAAGGAAAATGATGAGGATATAAAATACAGGTTTTGAACTTAACTTATTCATTCTTATTGATTTCCATGTTTAGTAATTGTAAATCCTTATGATCGGGAAATAATTTTATAGCGGGTTCTAACCAATCTAAAGCCGCTTGTTTTTGGCCATCTTTGAAGAGGCAATAAGCATAAACATAAATATAATCTGGGTCGCCGCTTTTGAGCTCCAAAGCCTGTTTTGCATACGATAAGGCGGTGCTAAAATCTAGATTGTGGGAGGCAAGTGAAAAGGCGTAATCTCTTAATATGGAAGGATTTAGTGGATCTAAACTGAGTGCCCTCGAATAATTGGCTTTGGCATTATCCACTTCGCCTAATTGCATTTCAGCTTTGGCCATCAAAGCCATGAAACTAGCTTTATCTTGCTTGTTATAAACGAAATTTGCCCCCATTTTCATTCGCTCTTTCACTTTTGCCCAATCATAAATATGTTGGTAAGCTAGCGCATTCAAATAATACAATTCTGCTTGCTGAGGAAATAGCTCAATGGCACGATTGCTCTCGCTCAACAAAGCAGCCATGTCATTTACCTCCAGTTCGGCCAATAGTAACTGATTCCAAATAACATACTTGCTGCTATCAATCGCCAATATCTTTCTGAAAAACAGAATTGCTCTGGCCGTTTCCTTCTTTTGAAGCGCATAATCAGCATGAATGGCCAAAACCTTTGGGCTTTCAGGATTGCTTCGCAAAGCAATATGCATCAAAGTATCAAAAATAGGAACGTATTGGGAGTCGTTCTTGGCTATTTCCATCATCCGTGCTAATACTTTCATCTTTTGATCGACCTCCAATGTTGAGGACGACATTCCAAATTCTAATTCCCGTTGACTTCTAATCTTGTCATTCTTAGCGGAATAATAGTCAGCCAAAGCAAAATGCACAAAGCCATCAGCAGGATCAATACGGAGTATTTTCCGATAATATTCCATGGCTTGATCAGCATCACCGGTGTTCAGGTAAATTTCAGCAATCATCCCATAATATTCCTTATTATTGGGATGATGCTCAATCAGTTCTTCTAAAATAGTAATTGCCTTTTTAAAGTTCTTCTGCTTCAGATAAATCTGTTTTTGTTGGTTCAAAACCCCTTCTTCGTAGCCAAATTTA
Source organism: Draconibacterium orientale (assembly GCA_020718275.1). Taxonomy (GTDB): domain Bacteria; phylum Bacteroidota; class Bacteroidia; order Bacteroidales; family UBA1556; genus UBA6267. Next base: position 21,876 of record DYSI01000010.1, on the reverse strand, counting down.
TCAATAATATCTTGATAAGTTTCCAAGGCAGCATGATAATCATCACTATTAATTTGATAATTGGCTAGCTGGTAATAATATTCTTTGCGAGTAGGTTCCAGTTGAATCAATGCTTTGATTACTTTAATAGCTAAATCATATTTTTTCTGCTGCTGATAGACCCTCATTTCCAACTCTTTGTACCATCTATTTTGTGGGGCAATAGCCGCGGCTTTCTGAGCGTAGCGAATCGCCAATTCTTGATTCTGAAATTCATAAATTCGTGCCAATTCAAAATAAGAAGCGTCGTGTTGTGGATTCATTTTCAAACACTTATTAAAGCCTTCGATCGCCGCCATTTGATTTCCTTGGTAGATATCCCGTTTGGCTTTCAAAAAAACATCACTCACCGCATACGAACTATGCTCCTCCTTTTGCGTCGCTTGATTGCTTTTACAAGCAGCAGCAAACCATAAAATAGCAATCAGAGGGATGAATGAAAGTTTGAAAAAACGCATAGTTAAAATTTAGTGCGCAAAGGTAAATCAATTCTTTTAATCTATCGATAAGCTGATTTGGAGAACATTATCCATTATAAAACTTTGACAATTGGAGCTTTACATCATTACTACTCCATCGACTTACTAGAGGAGTTTCATCCGTTCGGCATCTTGGCGAATAAGGATAAAGAGTAGGATGGTAAAAGCCCAAAGGGAAGATCCGCCATAACTAAAAAAGGGAAGTGGAATTCCGATAACAGGAAGCAAACCCATAACCATTCCGATATTGATAGTAAAATGGAAAAAGAGGATAGAGGCAACTCCGTAACCGTAAATTTGGGCAAAGACAGAGCGCTGTCGTTCAGCAATAAAGACAATTCGGATTAGAAATATCACAAAAATAACGATGACCAAACTACTCCCCAAAAATCCCCATTCTTCGCCAACGGTGCAGAAAATAAAGTCGGTACTTTGCTCGGGAACAAAATCGAATTTAGTTTGGGTGCCTTGCAAAAAACCTTTTCCAAAAAAGCGACCCGAGCCAATGGCTATTTTTGATTGGTGAACATTGTAACCAGCTCCTTGAAGGTCTTGCTCCATATTGAGCAGCACTTTGATACGAATTTGCTGATGCGGTTGAAGTTTCGTAAAGGCAAAGCCTACCGAAAATAGGTAGGCCGTTAGAACTACCAAAACAGCTCCCAACCGAAGGCCATTGCGCAAAGTACGGCGTGAGAAATAGAAAATAGCAGCAAGAATGGCAACAATAATGCCCACCAAAACCATTTTCTGTGCGGTGCTTTCAAGCAAAAGCGCTAATATGGCTATGAAAATAAAGAGAACTCCAATAATAAAAATATTGCCCGATAATCCACGGCGATAAAGCACGAAGATAAAACTCACATATACCAAGGCACTTCCAGTATCGTTTTGAAGAAGTATTAGTCCGGCAGGAATAATAATAATGGCGGCGGCAATAATGGTTGCCCTCAAATGACTTACTTTCGGATTGATATTGGTGAAGTAAAAAGCAACCGCCAATGCAGTGGCATACTTCATAAACTCGGCAGGCTGAATGGCAAAACTACCTATCTCAAACCAAGATTTAGACCCCGCCACCTCTTTTCCGAGCAACAAAACCATGATTAAGCTTATCAAATGCATGCCATAAATTATAATGGCAAATTGCGAAAAGAATTTTGGATCTACTAATAAAATGAGCAGGGCAATAAAAATGGCCGCTCCTATCCAAAGTAGCTGTTTTCCATAGCGTTGACTCAAGTCAACGATACTACTATGATCTTCATTAAATACCGCCGAATAGATACTAATCCACCCAAAAAAAACCATCATCAGATATAATCCGACGGTGATCCAATCCATATCACGCCAAATAAGGTTTCTATCTCGCATGGTAGTTGATTAAATTTCCCTCCAACATTCGTTTTTCAATAGGCAATCGAGCGCTATTGATATATCCTTTAAGATACTTTTCGATCATTAAACTGGCAATAGGAGCTGCCCAGGTTCCGCCGTAACCAGAGTTTTCGATAAATACAGCAATGGCAATTTTAGGATTTTCCTTTGGCGCAAAAGCAATAAATACCGAGTGATTTTCGCCATGTGGATTTTGGGCTGTCCCAGTTTTTCCGCATACGCTTATGCTATCAATAAAAGCAGAGCGAGCTGTGCCTTTCATTACCACATCTTCCATCCCATTAATCACTACCTCAAAATATCGGGGGTCTATTCCGCTTTGATTCTTTTTAGTATAGAGTGCATTTCTTTTAGTCGAATCCCCAACTTGAGCCACAAGATGGGGCGTAATATAATACCCACGATTGGCAATTAAAGCAGCTAAATTAGCTAATTGCAAGGGCGTAGCCAAAATTTCACCCTGGCCAATGGCCAATGAAATGGTCGTTATCGAATTCCAATGTCCTTTACCGTAATACTTATCGTAGTATTCGGGCTTGGGGATGTTACCAGTGGTTTCGTAAGGCAAATCAATTCCATATTTAACTCCAAATCCCAATTTAGTGATGTATTCGCGCCATTTTCGATAACCCGCCTCAGAATTTCTATAGATAGGATTTTCAATCACAGAGCGGTAAACGTTGCAATAATATGCATTGCAGGAAATCATGATTGATTCTTGCAGATTAAGATTTGGATTGTGCGGGTGACATCCTACAGTCAATCCACCATAATGAAAACCACCATTGCAAGTGTAAATGGTATTATTATTCAGCACTTTTTCTTGCTGCCCAATTAAGGCCTGTGCTAATTTAAAAGTTGACCCAGGAGGATAGGATGAGGTTAGTGACCTATTTATCAGTGGTTTCAAGGTGTCCACAAGTAAGGTGCTGTAATTTGCCGAGCGTATTCTGCCAACTAATTTATTGGGGTCGTAAGTTGGGGAACTTATCATGGCCAGTATTTCACCAGTTTGAGGTTCTATGGCTACTATTGCGCCAATTTTATTTTGCATGAGTAGCTCACCATACATTTGCATTTCAAGGTCAATGCCAGTATAGAGTTTCTGTCCGTTTACGGCAGGCACATCAAACTGCCCTTCATGAAAAGCACCCTTTTCGCGATTATAAACATCGACCAAAAGCTTTTTGATGCCTTTCTGCCCTCTTAGGTTTTTTTCATACGATTTTTCAATTCCACTTTTGCCAATGTAATCACCCGACGCATAAAAGCAATCGCTGCTAAGTTCCTTATCATTAACTTCCGCAATATAGCCTAATAAGTGAGCCGCGCTGGCACTGGGATACTTGCGCAAAGTACGCGCTTGCACATAGAACCCTGGAAACTGATACAGCTTTTCTTGCAAATAGGCCGTTTGGGTTTTGGATAACTGTTTCTCGAAAATACTAGCTTTACGCGAACTGAATTTCTTGGCTTTTTTAAACCGCTTTTGATAATCCTCATAGTCGATTTCAAGCAATTGACATAGCATTTCCTCATCAATATCTTTCACCTGACCGGGAACAACCATTAAATCAAAAACAGCTTCGTTGTAAACCATAAGCTCGCCATTTCGATCATAGATAAGACCGCGAGGAGGGTATACCGTTATATCTCTGCGCGCATTATTATCAGCAGCATAAGCATATTCATTATCTAAAACCTGTAAATATAATAGCCTGATTATGAATGAAAAACCCACAAAAATAAAAAAACCGTAAATAATAAATTTACGATCCGAATATTTGTCTTTGTGCATTATCATAATGTTCGCTGCGAATTGATTTGACTACAAAAGTAATGATTTTGGAGGGGACAAGTAATTTATACCTATTCAATTGTTAACAAGAAATTTGTGAAAACAAAGAAAAGGATAAGCCAAATTTGGTAACTTGCTATTGATTAAAAGTAGAAGAAGAACAAGAAACCTAGCGGGATTAGAATACCTATTCCGATAAGAATAGCGCCGCGCCATTTTAAACCATTTTTGCCCTTCAAAATAAACATTCCACTGATGGCTAGCAAAATAAGACCAAGCGCAAAAATATCAGAAAACCATTTCCATATTGTATTCGGATTGTAGTGTAACCAATTGACAGTATGTAGAATAGGTCGTTTATTGACTATCTCAACCAAGGCTTTGCCACTCGTTAAATCCATTTCAATATGACCATTCTTGACAAATATTTTGCAGGTTTGATCATTGGGAAAATAGTGTTTACGGTAGGCATTATCAATATTCCACTCCTCAAGTAATTGTATCACTTGCTCTTTGTTGAGCGATGGATTTATTTGAGATTTATCAAAACTAATTTCTTCGGTTTTCAAACCGTAACTAGGATTCCAGTCGTCCAAATGATTAATGGCAATGCCAGATATTGAATAAATCAAAATCATCGCTACAAAGAAATAGCCGAGATCTCGATGGGTAGCTCTATTGAATTGACGCAGCTTTTTTCCCATAGTTTTTTTAAATAAAAAGCTGTCGAAATACCTTCATTGCTTAAAAGATAAAGTTCAGGGTATTTCGACAGCTAAAGAATAATATTATGTTTTATTATTTGATTTCGCCACCTTGAGCGGGTTTAGTTTTTTTACCCACTTCTTGTTTTACACTAGATTTCATTTTGTCACTTGCTTCAACTTTTTTTCCGCCTTCTGTTTGCACAGCAGTTTCTGCTTTTTTCTCTACTTCTTTTTTAACAGTGGTTGCTTCTTTCTTATCAGCTTCCATTTCAACAGCAGATTCTTGGTGTCCAACTGGTTCATCAACCACGGTAGTATCTGCGCTAGCTTCAATCTTTCCGCTTCCTTCGACTATGCTATAGGAAACACAATCAACCGAATAGAATGATAAGTGGTCTTTTCCATTTGCACGAGCTTCCTCTAATTGAGTTTTTAACCTAGTGATTTGGTTTTCCAAACCTTCCACTTCTTGTTTGTGTTTGCTATCAGCATCAGGGAAATTACCATCATGATGTTCTTCTTTTTTTGCAGTTGCTGGCTCCTCTTTGCTTGGTCCTTCGGCTTTTTTAGTTTCCAATACAGATTCTAATTCAGCAATATAGCCATCATCAACGCGAAATTCGCTTACTTTCCCAACAACACGAACAGTTTCGTCCATCATTTCGTCTGCTCTAAAATTGCCAGATTCATCGGTGGCATTGATATGTAGGCCATTTTCAGGATTACTGGTATAAATCACCATTTTGGTTCCACCGTGTTTGCAAACGTGATCCACTCTTCCTATTACGGTGATTTGTTGACCTACTAAAGTTTCAATACTTCCCAATAGGCTATCCACGGTCATGGTGCTGTCAGCGGCTGTAACTTCTTCGCCACCTTTACTATTGTTGCATGCTGTGAAAAGCATTGCTACCATTAAGTAAAAAAATATTTTCTTCATAAAATTTTCGTATTTTTGTTTGAAATTAATTTGATTGCAAGATTAGTTATTTTTATGTTTGATTGCGCGGTTAAAACCTAACATTTATCAAATTTTTGAAATAATAAATACTTCACTTAATACCGAATTTTCTAATCCATTCAAAAGATTTTTTCCTCATAATATCTCCCGTTTTATTGAAGAATTATTTTATGTTGCTCACTCCTATTTTTGTAATACAGCTGCATAATATACAGTCCTTTAGGATAATTTGATAAGTCAATTTCATATTTTTTTATGCTATTAATTCCCATTTCTTTTTGAAGAATTAGCTTACCCATTGCATCAAAAATTTGGAGCTTTTTGGCTGTTTCACCCTCATGTTGTATAGTACACTTCCCTTTGGTTGGATTAGGAAATACTGCGGTTTGGTTGGAGGGAAACAAATCCTCGTAACTAAGCGGATAATCCACCGTGAAATTATAGGTGATTCTACTTCCAAAATCAGGATTGAAGGATTTAATCACAGGACCAGTCAAACGTCTTAGACTTAGGCTTCCTGATCCATCGCTATTGGCGAAAAATTTAAGTCCATCTCCATCACTATCAAGAACTTCCAATCGGTAGCAACCTTGGGCTAAGAGGAAAGTATCACGATACACTTTTGAATTGCTGAGTCCGTTTTTGTGAAAAATTATGTTGTTGTTTTCATCGTAAATCTTATAGGAGGTTTCACTTGCCGCCACATTGGTACTCAGAAAAATAACAAAATTACTTGGCACTACGTCAGGGATAGTGAAGGTAGAATGGTAGAAATTATTGTAGGTATAATCATCGTTACTACCGTTGGCATTCATCAGTTGCACATGAAATTGGTTTATGCCCTGTTGCAAATCGCTCCATAAAGCCGAATCTACGGGTAAATTGATGGTAGCTTTTTGCAAAAATCCAAGTGAACCTGTCCACTGAAAGCTGTGAACTTGGGCGCTATTATTAACCCAATAATGGATGTTAGCGCTAGTAATAGGGGTTTTTCCATTATTCTGAATCACGATACTCGGATCCTTACAAATCGAATTAAAGCGGGCATATTCTACTTTGTCGGTGGGAGCGCTTAGGTCTACCACTGCCAAATCCAGATTAAAATTGGTATCCCCATAAATTACTAATTGATTGTTTACAATATAGTTAGAACTTCCAGATGCAGTGATAATACCATAATCAATGGTGTTATTTTGGGCGGGGTTTATGAACGGGGTGATATCATTTTCGCGCAAATTAGTTGGAGCACCAGGGCACCAGCCAGCACGACTGTAAATCCATGTTCCGCCTTGTGGATACAATGGATTTTCTGCACAATCTTTCCATACCTGCCAATTATATTCCGCAGCGCCTCCGTTGACGTTGATAAAATGGTTTCGAGGAATAAATTCTCCTTCCTGTCCATGACCGGTAATGGATGATCTTATTTTGTAGGCAATACCTCCGTTGTGGAGTTTCAATTGGCGAGTTTCGTATGTTTTATCAGCCATAATATCGGTATAGCTTTTTGAATTAACAGGCCATATTTGGTTTATTGCTAACACATTACGACTAGGTGTACCCACAATAAAGGCAAATTTTATATCCATATCTTCCATCCATTGCCCTCCTCTTTCCACTGTAATTCGTTTATTTCCACGGAGGATCGGCGCAAAATCTGTTAAATCAAAAGTCCATGTTTTGCCGTTAGGACCCATGTTTAAATTGATTCCGTAGGGAGTCACAAACGACATTATCTCGTATTTCATCGCTCTGCGGCTAAAATAACTTAAATCCACCATTTGGAAAGTTCCATCAGCAGTCCTTAGGCTAGAATCGAGGAGCAAGCCTGTCGGTTCGTCATAAAAATTATCATAACCCGCCTTCCAAACAAGGGTGTCCATGGTGGTAACTACTTGATCAGAAATGGACGTTCCGGCATGACTCAAAATTTGATATTCCTTCACTTGAAAAACACTTTGAGGAATACTATCGAAAAGGGTGTCGTTGGTGAGCGTGAGATTGTAATTTCCTTGTAGAAAAACCGTATTGGGACGTTCCAAAGCAAGCTCGAAGGATTTAAATAAATTAACCCCCTTGAGCTCGCTCCAAAAATTGACATTCACTGCCACCGCATGACGTTGATGACCACTATGATCGTAGACGGTATCGCCAGCATTTTCGTCAAATGGATAATAAAGCTGCAAGGCGTTGACGTTCAAATGGTTTGATTGTAAACTGCTAAACATCCATTTGCGAATCGTTTGACCGCTAAGTGCAGCATTCCACATACGCACTTCGTCGATATTTCCGTTGAAATAGCGATTGTTTAGCCCACGACTAATCCGCACATTTACTCCTTGGGTGGTATCGGTTGCAACAGCTAAATTAGAAGTCGTCAAACCCGTTTCCAGAACGCCATCCACATACAATTGAATATTACTCACCGAGCTTCCATTGAGCACACAGGCCACATGATGCCATTGACCATCAGTGAGTACGGTGGTTCCGTAGGTGTATCCACCGTTTACCTCCACGCGCAATGCACCAACGTTATTGATTCTGAAAACCCATTTAGCCGATGACAAATCAGTACCCCAACTTACAATTTCTTTATCAGCAGTGCTGGTCTTTATCCATGCTTCAACTGTTCGGGCATTTGATCCTGGAATGCCTTTATAATTAAGGGCTTCAACATAATTTGCACCATTAAAGAGAAAAGCATTATCATCATGGGATAGTAAACTCATCGGAAGAGTGGTACTATGACCCACAAACTGAAGATTACTAAATAGTTGCGTATTGGAATAAGTAAATTCAATCAAAATATTTGAAATGCCGTCCCATACAAATGGCGTATAAAACTGAAACCGATTGAGGCCAGCGCTAAGATTGGTATTTTTAAAATACACTTCCGAAAAACCTCCTATATCAGGTAAACTATCACTCAATTGACTTTGGTTACTATGTTTAATACGAATCCTTAAGTAATTGGCATTGGTGTTTCCAGCAATTGCCTGAAGCAAAATTCCATCGATATTTCCAGCAACAAGCCCCGCAGCTAACAATTCAGATTGGGTGTAGAGAATTTGGGTTTTTGCACGCAAACTTTGATTTACAAAAGGACTTTGAATGCTTGCAACGCCATAACCTATGGTATCTTTTGATTCGGAAAGAATACTATCGACCACAATGTTTTTCTGAATATTGCGATAAAAATTATACATGGCGGAACTTGTATAAGGAAAAGAGGTGCCCACAAAATTTGAAATCCAATGGCTCTTTGTAAATTGCAAATTAGAATCCACTTGAGATGAATCAGTAATATAAGTATTGCAACTAGCATCCCATTCTCCGCAGCCAATATCCGTTTGTCCACTCACTGCCGGCGATACGTTTCCATTTTTGCAGCGGATATTGTAAAACATCAAAATTTTCTCAAAACTTAAATTTGAGTTGGGAAAACCAATCATCGTGTCTCGTATGCCTGGCGACCATTGATTGACGCCATAAGTTTGCGAATAATTGAAAGAAGTAACGAAGATGGTATCACCAGGATTCTGTGCATTTACAGTCCTTGCCGAATACAGTATTATAAACAAAAAGACTAGCTTAAGAAATTTCATAATATAGCGACATATAGTGATTTATTGAGTTAAATGCTTGCTTTAATTTTGTGGGTCAAGATGTCGATTCCGATATGATTTTTACCCCCTCTAGGAATAATAATATTTGCATAGCGTTTGGTCGGTTCAATAAATTGTAAGTGCATAGGTTTCACGTATTTTTCGTAATGGGTTAGCGCTTGTTCTAAAGAACGGCCTCTTTCGTGCATGTCTCGGCGAATAATGCGCATTAGTCGATTATCAGCATCGGCATCTACATAAACTATTATATCCATACGGTCACGTAGTTCAGGATTAGTGAGCACCAAAATACCTTCTACAATAACTACGCGACGTGGTTCTATTTTGATATTCTCGGTCGATCGTCCGCAGCTGAGATAGGAATAAATAGGCATTTCGATAGGTTGATCTTCTTTGATTGCATCAACATGACGGACTAGCAATTGCCATTCGATGGAGTTGGGATGATCAAAATTGATTTTCTTTTTCTCCTCATTCGATAAATGACCATTGTCGAAATAATAAGAATCTTGCGAAATAACCGCGACCGAATTTTGAGGTAAACGATGAATTATTTCATTAACAACAGTTGTTTTTCCTGACCCAGAGCCTCCGGCGATTCCAATAATTAGCATAGTAAATTGTTTGATTTGCAGGCCGTAAAATTAACTAAAAACAAGCAACCTATGACTTTGCATTTATATTTAGAAGGATTCTATTTTTAGCCAATCGAGGCATTAATCAATAAGTCGTAATAGATTAAAAATTTTTGGTTTGCTAAATTTAACATGGCTAAAAAGAAAAAACCTAGCTGCACTTTGATAGCACAGATAGGTTTATTTAAAAGTTTAGAAAATACTTAAGCGCTTAAAATATTTAAGTATTTAATAATATATAACTCTGATTTATAGATTATTAGTATACAATTCAGGCTTAGAATTCCTTTTCCGAAATAATATTGCCGTTAGCATCCCACATGATCCACTTTCCAACTTTTTTGCCTTTTAGGAAATACATATCGTAGCGCTTAACACCATTGGCGTCCCAAATAATCCAATTTCCATCCTTGAGATTATCTTTGTAACGAGCCTCTGATAATTTTACTCCTTTGTCGTCCCAGAGAATCCATAGGCCATCTTTCAACCCGTTTTTATAGGATTTTTGCTCCTCAATTTTTCCATTTTCAAAATAGGAATACGAAATGCTATCTAAGATTCCATTGCTTATATTCCATTGATTTTTAAGCTTCCCATTGGGATAAAACACCTCAAAAGTTCCTGTATAAAGTTGCTTATCTAAATAATAAACTCCTTTGATAAGTTCTATTTCTTGTCCCATTAAAAAATTAGTGGTAAAAAACAGAAAAATGATTAGTAAGAATTTTTGCATTTTCATAAGGCTTTCAATTTTATTTGTAAAACTTGCTGTACAATTATACAAAAAAAAAGGCTGCAATGATGCGCCTTTTTTCAAAATTTTATATTAATTAATCGTATTAATTATCAAGTGCAATCTCAAGAACTGAGGTTTGATTTGCTGGAATACTGATGTCTTTAAGGACATTTTCTTTGTAGGATACCAAACTCACCTTTAAGTTAATGATAGAAGGGGCAATGTTTTTAAAAGTAAAATTACCATCAAAATCGGTATAAACTTCCAAATTAGTACCTTCAATTTTTACAGTCACACCTGCCAAAGGTTCGCCAGTAGTTTTATCAATAATTTTACCAGTGATGGATGCAGATTGAGCTGCGTCGTTATTTGAAGGTGTTCCTGAATTGTTATCAGCCATTGCGTTAAGCACGGAAAACATGGTCATTACTAACACCATTAATAGAATCTTTTTCATGTGTTTAGGTTTTTAAAACTTTGCAGCAAAACTAGACTAGTAATATTAAGTCATCGTTAATTGCATGTTATAGATGTATTATCTTATTGTTACCAAGCAAAGGTTAAATTATTGATAAATAGGGCCATAAATATGCAGCCGGCGAGAACAAAAGTACAACAATGAATGAATAATACGTCCATTTTTAGCCTTGTAACAATCCGCCAATTCAAGAAAAATCTTCAGCCTGCTAATCCAGTAATCATAAAAAAAGCGCTCGTTAGAAGCGCCTTTTATAATATTTGGTTTCATCGATTATAAATCATGAATTACTAATCCGCTACGGAGTTTTGGTTCAAACCAGGTAGTTTTTGGAGGCATTATATTTCCAGTATCAGCAATATTGATCAACTGATCCATCGAAACGGCATAGAGCGCAAATGCAACCGCCATACTGCCTGAATCCACTCTTCTTTTTAGCTCGCCTAAGCCCCTAATTCCGCCAACAAAATCAATGCGATTGGAGGTTCTAAGGTCGGTAATTCCAAGTATTTGGTCCAACACAAGATTAGAAAGAATGGTAACATCCAACACGCCAATTGGATCATTATCATAATAAGTACCTACTTTGGCCATCAATTTATACCAATGATTTTGGAGGTACATACTAAACTCATGTAATTGCGAGGGGCGGTAAATCTCTGTTCCCATATCCTCCACGATAAAATGCTGGGCTAACTTATCGAGTAGTTGACTGGATGACAAAGCGTTTAAATCCTTCACCACGCGATTATAATCTATAATCTTAAGTTGGTTATCGGGGAAATGCACAGCCATAAAGAAGTTATATTCTTCATTACCAGTGTGATTAGGATTTTGACTAGCTTTTTCAGCACCAATACGAGCAGCAGCAGCCGTACGATGATGACCGTCGGCCACGTAGGTGTAAGGTACTTTTTCTTTGAAAAGTCGTTCAATTTCCTGATTCGTTTTAGCATCATCAATCACCCAAAAGTGATGACCAAAACCATCTTCTGCGGTAAAATCATATTCTGGAGTTTGACTTTTAACAATCGATTCCACAATTTGATCAATCTCCTCAACGGCTTTGTAAGAAAAGAAAACAGGTTCGATATTCGCATTAGTGTATCGAGTAAGGATCATCCGATCATCCTCTTTTTCGGGACGGGTAAGCTCGTGCTTTTTGATGATTCCATCCACATAATCTTGACAAGCAGCAGCGCCCACGATTCCATATTGAGTGCGACCATCCATGGTTTGGGCATAAATATAGAATTTAGCTTGCGAATCACCTTTGAGCCAGCCTTCTTTTTTGAAATGATTATAATTGTCAACTGCCTTATTATAAACTACTTCAGAGTGAATATCAATACCTGGTTCGCAATCTATTTCGGAACGAGTAATATGTAATAAGGAACAAGCTTTACCAGCAGCCATGCTAGCAGCTTCCTCTGAATTCATCACATCATAAGGCAAACAAGCCAAATTTTCGACGATTGATTTGGGTGGACGAACTCCTTTAAAAGGTTTTACAATAGCCATAAGTATCTATTAGTTATTCGTTTACTTTAAATTGAATATTTCCATTATTGATAAAACCGACAATTTGCTCAGCGGCAGCCACACCAGCATTTACATTTGCTTCCTTGGTTTGAGCGCCCATTTTTTTAGGGGTAAAGAAATAACGCCCCGCAAAATGTTCGGTAAAAGTAGCAGCATTATCTGGCGCAATGTCCGAGATATAGCTAAAATCCTTTCGGTCTTCCATCAATTTTACCAATTCATCCTCGTTAATTACCTCTTTGCGAGCTGTGTTTACAAGTACGGCAGCAGGAGGCATTTTCGATAGAATATCATAGCCAATGGATTTTTTTGTTTGGCTAGTAGCTGGAATATGGAGCGAAATATATTGGCAAGTACTATATAAGGCTTCCATGGAATCAAGGGCTATCACGCCATCTTTTTCGATAAGATCCTTACTGACAAAGGGGTCGTAAGCATATACTTTCATACCAAAACCTTTGGCAATAGTAGCAACATAGCGCCCAACATTTCCGTAGGCATGAATTCCTAAGGTCTTGCAGCGTAGTTCGGTACCATCTTTTCCGTTATACGCGCCCCTAGCCATGTACACCATCATCCCAAAAGCTAATTCAGCCACAGCATTTGAATTTTGACCTGGGGTATTCATCACCACTACGCCAGCTTTAGTAGCCGCACTTAAATCAACATTGTCGAAGCCGGCGCCTGCACGAACCACTATTTTAAGATTTTTGGCAGCCGCAATAACCTCTTCAGTAATTAAATCACTGCGAATTATAATGGCATCCACATCAATTACTGCATTGATAAGTTGGCTTTTTTCGGTATATTTTTCTAGGAGAATCATCTCAAAACCAGCCGCATCCAATACTGTTTTAATTTTGGTAATGGCGATAGGGGCAAAAGGTTTATCGGTAGCAATCAGTACTTTAGTCATGGCGCTAGGTCTTTTTAAATAATTACAATTTCAAAGCTTTAAATTCTTGCATTACCGCTACTAAAGCTTCAACGCTCTCTTTTGGTAATGCGTTATAAGTAGAGGCACGGAATCCACCCACCGAACGGTGTCCTTTGATACCAATCATTCCTCTTTCGGTAGCAAAAGTCAAGAATTCTTTTTCGTATTGCTCATAACCTTCGGCCATCACCCAACAAATATTCATCAAAGAACGATCTTTTTCATTAGCCACTGTTCCCTTGAAAATAGGATTTGTGTCGATTTCGTGATATAAAACCGCCGCTTTCTCAAGGTTTTTCTGATACATTGCCTCAATTCCACCATTGTTTTCTAACCATTTTAAGGTTTGCAAAGCCGCAAAAATAGGAACCACAGGTGGTGTATTGAACATGCTACCTTCTTTAATATGAGTGCGGTAATCAAGCATGGTAGGAATATAGCGATCTACTTTTCCCAGAATATCTTCTCTAACGATTACAAAGGTAAGCCCGGCAGGTGCCAAATTCTTTTGGGCGCCACCGTAAATCATAGCATATTTGCTAACATCGATTGGACGGGAGAAAATATCGGATGACATATCAGCTACTAATGGAATATCAACCGTCATATCCGTATGAATCTCAGTACCATAAATTGTATTATTGGTGGTAATATGCAAATAATCAGCATCAGCAGGAATCGCAAAATTTGTTGGAATATAATTATAGTTTGCATCCTTTGAACTAGCCACTTCAACTACTTCGCCAAAACCTTTTGCTTCTTTTAAAGCCTTGCTTGCCCATACTCCAGTATTGAGATAGGCTGCCTTTTTATTGAGTAAATTGAAAGGGATCATGGCAAATTGCAAACTAGCGCCTCCTCCCAAAAACAACACGTGGTATCCTTCAGGAATATTGAGCAACTCTTTAAACAGTCGTTGAGCTTCATCATTTACTTCAATAAATTCTTTGTCACGGTGCGATACTTCCATCAAACTTAAACCAGTGCCGTAAAAATTAATCAATGCCTCAGCCGTATTCTTAATTGTATAATCAGGAAGAATAGAGGGACCTGCGTAAAAATTGTGCTTTTTCATGAATCTAAATGTTTATGTGTTTAGTAAATTTATTATCAAACAATTACGAGGATTGTTTTTGCTGAAATTAGAGACTTTTTGACTCACAAATTTCGCTTGCGAAGATGCAATTTTTTTTCGCTGACCCTACCAAAATGCTTAACAAAAAATGCTTTATTAAATTGATAAAAGTCTTATAATTAATCGAGTTGTAATCTGTGATTTAGTAGTTTTTATATTAAAAAATCCCATTCATGAAGTTTGAAAAAATTACTGCAATCCCTGTCGATTCATATTAAACAGCTGTGCGGAAGAAAATGAATGTTATTGTACCTATATTTACATTTCATGATTCGGCAACTTTTATGAAAATCCAGCAAGGGTGCCAAAAAATGAAGTCTAATAAAACTGAAAACTAAACAACTAACAACCAAAGAGGCAATTCACAAAGCAGCTTATTTTAACGAATTAAGCTCACCCATTTCAATTAAATTATTCAAAACAGCATAAACAGTTAATCCTGAGATAGTTTTGATACCAAGTTTATGCGTGATGTTTTTACGGTGGGCAATAACCGTATGTTGACTGATAAACAATTTTTCACCAATTTCGAAATTAGTAAACCCAAGTGCAACTTGTTTTAAAACTTCCTTTTCACGTTCACTAAGTTCTGTTTCAGTGGGAAGTGGGATAGCTGTGGTGATGCTTTCAACAAATTGGCTAATTTTGGAAAGCACTTTCTGTTCGTCCTCATACACATCTATTTGTAAATCAAAAGTAAAGCCTCTTTGCAGTTCATCAGTAGTGGCGGTAATAAGCCCCCAGCGTATGTCCTTAGCCGTTTTATAAATTTTATAAATGTGCGCATCCTCGGCCAGAAGCTTCTCGCTAACCAAAATCATCTGAACGTTTTTTTGATCCATAATGGCTTGCAGCTCCGCAAAATTTTGCGCAATATCGACCCTACTCACTCCACGAATTCTATTCAAAATCACCTGAAATCCCTTATTCAGCACAAAAGATTCTGTAAGCACTACTATCTGAAAATTGCTCATTGGCCAGTGCGTTGGTTTAGAAAGGATTCCATCATCCGTACCCGCGGAATCAGCACTTTATTTTCCATCTCTGTATGATCGTTGATATCCTGCTCCAAATGATCAATCTGTCCTAATATTTTATAATATGTCAAATAATCCTCACCAGGCAGTACATACTTAATAATCAAACTCTTAATATCGTACAGCTTTTCTTCGATATCTTCATGATCCCGTTCATACTCATCGATAGTAAACTGAAACTCCTTTCTAAATGTTTCCATAACCGCTGAATCTTTGGATTCGTACACCTCTTCTAATTTCAGAATATAGGGATACACAATTTTTTCTTCACGAGCTATATGGTCACGCAATTGACTGGTGTAGGTGGAGAAAAAATTAAAAATTAGCGATGCCACTCGAACAGTTTCAGGCTTTTCTGAATCGAGTAGCTTTTTAATCAACCTTTCGATTTCAGGAATCTTTAATTCCAAATAAAAACTATGCGTTTTGAATAAATAGCTTACAATAAGGTGCAATGGAAAGGAGTCAAGATTCCTTTTTGGAAAGAAACTTGGATCATTAAAAGCGTTTACTATTTCAAGAAAAAAATCAACAGGAATCTGATGTTGTTCGCAAACCTCGGCGATAGTACGTTCACCAATGCCTATCTGAATTCCAAAACGATCAATGATCGAAAGTAAATGGTGATTCTGAATTATCAAATCAGCCATTTTCATGCTTGCCGTTACAATCATAATTATAATGAATTAATGGACAACAAAAATAGTATTTAAAATGATTCTAAATAGTGCTTCACTAAAAAATTATCATACCTTTGAAAACTGAAACACAGCACCAACAAGGTCAACTATTTATGACATTTGAAGAGATAAAACAGCCTATAAATCAAGAGTTAGAGACCTTTGAGGCCACCTTTAAAGCAAGTATGAAAAGTGCGATTCCGCTGCTTGACCTTATCACTCGATACATTATCAAGCGCAAGGGCAAGCAAATGCGACCCATGTTTGTATTTCTGAGTGCTGGACTTTTCGGGCCAAGCAACGAACACACCCAAAGAGCAGCTGCATTAATCGAACTATTGCATACAGCAACACTCGTACACGATGATGTGGTGGATGATTCGAATCTTCGCCGGGGGTTTTTCTCCATTAATGCCCTATGGAAAAATAAAGCAGCGGTTTTGGTAGGTGATTTTCTACTTTCAAAAGGAATGCTATTAGCCTTGGAGAACAAAGAGTATCAATTACTTGAAATAGTATCGCACGCCACAAAACAAATGAGTGAAGGCGAGCTGCTTCAAATCGAAAAAGCTAGAAGATTGGACATTACCGAAGAGATTTATTTTGATGTAATTCGGATGAAAACAGCCTCCCTCATTGCCAGTTGTTGTGCCGCAGGTGCCGTTTCTGCTGGCGCTGACCAAGTACAAACCCTCAAGATGCAACGATTTGGTGAATTAGTAGGTATCGCTTTTCAAATTAGGGACGACTTATTTGATTACGAAAAATCAAACAACATAGGAAAACCCACCGGCGCCGATATCAAAGAGAAGAAAATGACCCTCCCTCTAATTTTTACCCTCAACCAAATGAGTCTGCTCGAACGCAAGAAAACCATTCTCGAAATAAAGTTTAACAGCAATCATAAAGCTAGTTTAGAAAATATCCTTACCAAAGTAAACCAATCGGGAGGAATTGCTTATGCTCAACAGAAAATGCAAGAAAAGCTGGATGAAGCACGTTTGTTACTTGCCGATTTTGAAGACTCGACCTATAAAACAGCCTTGATCGGTTTAGTGGACTACACTATCAATCGAACTAAATAATTAAACTATCCCATGATGATGAAGCTTGAAAAAATAAAGTTTTTATTAATCGTCCTAAGCCTTGGCATTACGACCATCGTAGCAGCACAGACGGTTACCAAAACATTAAACTACGGAAATGGAAGCAAAAAATACATCGCTAATTATGTCAACGACAGCATTCTTGATGGCCAATATACAGAATATTACCTCAATGGAAAAATACGAGAGCAAGGACAATTTACACAAGGTAAACGCAGTGGATTATGGTTGCAGTTTTACAAAAATGGGGACACCTTAAGCACCATCAATTATACCGATGGTCCTTTCAAAATATGGTTTGAGAATCGCCAAATTCAAGTTAATGGAACCGTCAAAGACGGCGAAAAAAGTGGCCATTGGATTGAGTATTACCAAGATGGCACTAAGAAAAACGAAGAAAACTATGTACAAGGAAAATTAGATGGCGAATGCGTCTATTTTCGCAACGATGGCAAACTAAGTGAACAACAGCATTATAAGTTAGGCGTCATGCATGGATTATGGACTTCATTTTATCCCAATGGCAACAAACGATTAACAGGGAATTATCAGAACGGAAAAAAAATAGGACTCTGGCAAGAATGGTATCTCACGGGCGAGCTCATGGCAAACGTTCCCGCAGAAAATGGAACGTATAGGGAATACTTTAGAAACGGAAAAGTTAAAAAAGAAGGCGAAGTCCTCAACGCTTTGCGTATTGGCGATTGGAAGGTATGGCATGAAAACGGTCAATTAGCCGAAACCTTCGCCTATAAAAATGGATTGAAAGAAGGAGTCACTATTAAATATTTTGACCAAGGCACAAAGCATTTCGAGGGTATTTTCGTAAATGACAGCCTTAATGGCCCTGCCAATTGGTGGTATGCAAATGGAAAACTCGAAATGAAAGGTTTTCTTAAAAACGATTTACAAGATTCCATTTGGATATTCTATCGCGAAAATGGCGACCAAGCGAGTACCGGTCCCTTTCGTCGTGGCAAGTTAGAGGGAGAATGGACTTATTGGTATGAAACCGGTCAGCTTTGGAAAAAAGGAAATTACCACCAAGGCGAAAAACACGGGTTGTGGATTACCTGGTTCGAGAATGGACAAAAACTACAAGAAGGAAATTTTGACATGGGTTTAGAAACCGGCCTTTGGACAAGCTGGTACGACAATGGACAGTTGCTCGCAAAAGGCAGCTTTGAGCAAGGCAAAATGCACGGACTTTGGCAATCGTGGTTTAAGGACGGAAATCCAAATTATGAGTTTACTTATGCCTACGATTTAAAAAACGGACCTGCAAAACAGTATTATAGCAATGGAAAACTGAAATACCTTGGCAATTTCAAAGCTGGAAAAGAAGAAGGCAAGTTCAACGAATGGTATATCTCCGGCGATAAGCAAGCCATTGGAAAGTACGAAAACGGACTCAAAACAGGCAAATGGAAGTTCTACGATAACCGCAGCAATCTATACAAGGAGCAGAGTTTTATCGAAGGAAAGCCCAGCGGCAAATGGGTGGAATATCACCAAAATGGGTCGAAAAAAGCAGAAGGCGCTTACAAAGGTATTTATAAAGATGGCATTTGGAGTTATTGGGACGCAAAGGGTAAATTAATGCTGAAAATTAAATATAACAACGGCACCAAAGTAGAAGAAATATATAATGCAGCGAAAGCAATAAAACCATAAAATAAATTGAAAAAAAAACGTTATTTCGGAGCATTATCCAAAACATACTTGCTAATCAAATTCAATTCAGCCAATGAGGTTTATTAGTTTACTTACCTTATTATTAGTTACCTCTATCGGTTTCGCACAGAAAGCTGAAATTTATGGCGTTGTGCTTGACAAAGAAGGAAAAGCCTTCGACCCACCTGCCAATATTGCTTTGCAAGGATTCCCCGGCGGCACAGTCACCAATGCCAAAGGGCAATACAAACTCAGTATTCCTGCCAATAAAACCGTCATTATTCAGTTTTCGCATGTGAGTGTAAAACCAAAGACGAAAAGTCTACAACTTACACCAAATCAACGCTTAGAATTAAATATATCCTTAGAAGTAGAATTGCAAATCGACACCTTTAAGGTTGTTTCTAACCGAAGAACATACGATGGACTCACCCTTATTGACCCAATAAAATTCGAGGCCATTCCAGCACCTAATGGCGATCCATTGAGTACTTTTATCAAAGGAATACCAGGCGTTTACAGCAATAATGAATTAAGTTCACAATACTCAGTACGAGGCGGAAATTTCGATGAAAACATGGTCTATGTCAATGGCATTGAGATCCAACGCCCAATGCTTATTAAAGCAGGACAGCAAGAAGGACTCAATTTTGCCAATGCCGATTTAGTAGATAAAATCGAATTTTCGGCGGGGGGCTTTTCTGCCGCATATGGCGATAAAATGGCTTCCGTGATGGATGTAAAATACAAGAATCCCAAAGAGTTTGCAGGCTCTTTTAGCGGGAGTTTGCTTGGCGGGAGTTTTCACCTAGAAGGAGCATCCCTAAAGCAGCGGCTACGCTATTTAATGGGTTTGCGTTACAAAAGCAACCAATATATCCTGCGAACTATCGACACCCAAGGCAGTTATAATCCTTCATTTATTGATTTGCAATTTTGGTTAGGATACACCTTATCCGATAATTGGGAGGTAAGTTTCTTAGGAAATTACGCCTTAAACAAATACCAAATAATTCCTCAAACCCGCGAAACCAATTTTGGAACTATCTTCGAAGCCCTGCGCTTTACGGTCTATTTTGATGGACAAGAAATCGACCGTTTTGAAAATTATACCGGCGCACTGCATTTCAATTACAGAAAAAGATACACCAATTTGCAATTTACCAGTTCCCTCTATCGAACCAGTGAAACCGAAAGCTACGATATCTTGGGGCAATATTGGCTTGATGTTCTCGAAAACGACCTAGGAAAAGACGATTTTGGGGAAGTCGCTTTCAACAAAGGGGTGGGAGCCTATTTGAATCACGCCCGTAATGTCCTAAATGGTTGGATCGTTTCAGCACAGCATCGTGGCGAGTACAAGCAGTGGAAATGGGGCGCCGAGATCAGACACGACTTGATGGAAGACCGCTTATCAGAATGGAAAATGATAGATTCTGCGGGATATAGTCTACCCAATTATCCCGATAATATTGGCAACGCAAATCCTAATTTTACCGCTTACAACGCCTTAGTATTGAACGACTTGGTAAAAGCAAAACAGCAGATTAGCAGCAACCGCTATTCCGCCTTTATTATGTACGATTGGAACATTTCTAAATCCGACACTAGCACTCAACTCACCTTGAATGCAGGGCTTAGAGTCAATTATTGGGATTTCAGTAACGAACTACTCCCGAGTCCTCGGGTTTCCTTGCTGATTCAGCCTTCGCGCACAAAAAAAATATCTTACCGGATTGCAGCAGGAATATATTCCCAGCCACCTTTCTATCGCGAAATGAGATATCATGATGGGTCAATCAACACGCAAATTAAAGCTCAAAAATCTGCCCAGCTAATTGCTGGTGCTGATTTGCTTTTCACGGCTTGGGATCGTCCTTTCAAGTTCACTTCCGAAGCCTATTTCAAATATATCTGGGATTTGATTCCTTACGAAATGGAAGATGTGCGACTGCGATATTTCGCCGAAAACAACGCCTTTGGTTTTGCGAGCGGCATCGACTTCAAATTGCATGGCGAACTGGTGGAAGATGCTGAAAGCTGGATTGGTATTTCCCTGATGAAAACCATGGAAAACCTCAAAGGCGACTACTATTACCAATACTACAATGCCGGTGGTGAACTTATTCAGCCAGGCCTCACAATTGACAATAAAGTAGTCGACAGTAGTCGCGTTGAACCGGGTTTTATCCCTCGCCCCACTGACCAAAGAGTCACTTTTAATTTATTTTTTCAAGATTATATCCCTGGCTATCCCACCTTTAAAGTTCATTTAAATTTAGTATTTGCCACTGGCCTACCTTACGGTCCACCAACCCATCAACGCTATCAACAAACGCGTCGATATCCTCCTTATCGTAGAGTTGACATAGGTTTTTCGAAACAACTGATTGGGGAAGACACTAAATTTAAAAGCCAAAATCCATTTCGCCATTTCAAAAATGCGTGGATAAGTGTTGAGGTTTTCAATCTTTTACAAATCGACAACACGCTTTCGTATATGTGGATAACCGATGTTACAGGGACTTATTATTCCATTCCTAACTATCTCACTTCACGCCAGTTGAACTTAAAATTGAGTGTCAAGTTTTAAGTGCAGCCGTCGGCAGTTTTTGGCTAGTCTGCTTCCAAAGCAGAATCTAATAATTGGCAAGCTACCGTAGCTTTTTCCTGAATAAAAACATCGCTTATGCGATCGCTATAACTTGATTTATTAGGATTTATTTCGATTATAATAGCGCCATTTTGCTCAGCAATAAAAGGGATCTGACTCGCTGGCATAATCTCACCTGTGGTTCCAATTACCAGCATCACATCGGCACTATTATTTTTAGGGCATCTCTAAAAACTATAAAATTCGAGGCTTGCGAAGTTTTCAAAACCGGAGTTTACTTCTGTAAATGGAGGA
>DYSI01000049.1 GCA_020718275.1 Draconibacterium orientale | reverse complement strand
TAAAATTATTACTGCTCTGTCTCAATAGCCACAATCCCGCCACTGAAATTAGAAGCCTATTAGCAACAGTAAATTATTCAATTCTTATTTTAAATTGTTTTGTGCCTGATGTACCTGATAAAAATGTCACTGTTACTGTTGTCGTAGCTGCTGTAATATTACCAGCATAATCCTTTTCAAAGCTAAAATACCCACCCGAGTACAAATAACCATCACTATTAAATCCAGTATGAAATGAACCATCATTTCCGAAATCTATTGTAGTAACTCTATCATCAGAAACATATACATCCAGAATGTAAGAAGAAGTCGTCCATGTACTGTAATTTGTATATTTAACAGTTGCTTCATACCATCCGTCATCAATGCCAAATAACTCATAAACAGAATTGTCTTTTAATAGCATTGAAAATTCGTTTGCAGGTATAATCTCAATAGAAAACAGACTAATAAATAATAAGGTCAAAATAAATTTTTTCATATTTTCAAAAATAAATTAAATTTTAGAGTTTTCATTTTCTTAATTTGTTAATATAAGCCAACCGGTCTTCAAAATTAGTCAATCCCATTTTTTCTTCAATATTTATATTATTTTCTGTCCTAATTTTATTAATCTTCTTATCAATAATTACAAGTAATTCGTTGAATGCATTTATATATGTGAGAATTTCTTCATTTAGCTGTTCTAATTTTTCAATGCTATTAAATTCAATATTTCTTTCCCACCAAAATCTATGTGCAAGGAATATTCTGTTTTTATTGATTTCATTAAGAACTTGAACAACTACATTGTCAAAAATTTCAAGTTCAATTATTTTTCCCTTAATTTGACCTAATGTCCAATTGTGAGGATTTGAAAGAATTTTATAATAATCTTGCTCGGTTATATTACTATCAATGTATTTTTGAAGTGAAAATAACTCCAATAATCCGCGCTCAATTATTTGAACAGTATTCATGGCAAGTCCATATTGGGCATGAAACTCTCTTACTATGTAGTCTATTTTATTCATTTTTATATGGTTGCCAACTCCCCTCAACTAAACCTTCTATCCACTTTGCAGGCTGCTTACTCGGTCGAGTCGTTAAACTCGCCGTGCAAGGCTGAACTTGCAAACTCCTCTTTTTTAGGCTATTGTTCATAATTGCTGTTATCTTCTCGGTGGATTATTGCTATCATTGGGATCAACTGCTAGGACTTTCGTTTTTAGGATTGCTTTAGCTATTTTCTCAATTTTATTTCTCCCCCAATATTACAAAATTTATGATTCCTTCAAACAAATTTGAAGCTTTTTTTCGTTTGCCAAACATTCTTATTTTACTCGCAAATGCTTTAAGCGGTTTTCTCCTCGCCAATCAACTTTTTGTCAAGCAATGCTTTGCTCATTGATGTTCGCTCAATGGTGTTTGTCAATCACCAATTCTTAATCTCAAATTTGTTCGCGCAATGAACTATTAGGCTGAAAAACAGCCTCCCTCCTTTTTCCTTTGCGATACTGCACATTTTGTAAGACGATGAAGTTCTTTTCAGTTGAATGCTAACAATTGGGTAATATTCAATTGGTTTACGGCACACAATTTCCATTTCATCAGCATTGTCGGAATACTCATTGAGAAAATACAAGATGGCTTATGTCATTTATCATCAAGCAATAGCCGTATGAATAAGGGCATAAGAACTACTTTCACCGCAGAAAATAAATAAGTCTAATGGTCGAATACACAAGATATTGATGATAGAAATATATTACTTTTGTCAACATATTTAGAATAAATCAAAAACTTGGTTAACGATCAAACAACCAATATCAATCGATTTTAACGAAACCATGAAAATTGATTTTAACAACACTGAGAATGCATTTATCAGTAAAAGTAATGCCGACCTAAATAAGGCGTATGTGCTTTTTAAAACCATTGCTAGTCCTCAAATTGTAAGAATGGGCGCTCAAATGCTTAATCTTGCGCTTAAAATTCACTTTCCTATTAATTGGGCTGTAAAACCAACTATTTATCAGCATTTTGTTGGCGGAGAGAGTATTCAGAGTAGCAATGCTGCCATTCGCAAACTCGAAAAATACAATGTAAAAGCCATTTTAGATTATTCCGTTGAAGGGAAAGAGGAAGAAGAAGATATTCAATTGGCTTTTGAAGAAACCCTTCGTGCCATCAAAAATGCTGGTCAAGACCCCAATATTCCATTCGCTGTTTTCAAACCAACTGCTATGGGAGGCTCTTTGGTGCTCGAAAAAGCAAGCCTCGGAACAGCCATGACGCCCACCGAACAAAAGGAAGAATCGCAATTCAGAGCACGGGTGCACGAATTATGCAAAACTGCTTATGAATCCAATATTCCAATTCTGATCGATGCTGAACATTCATGGTATCAAAATATCATTGATGAAGTGACCAATGCTGAAATGGCGCTTTTCAATAAAGAAAAAGCCATCGTTTTCAATACTTTTCAGATGTATCGCCACGATCGACTAGCCTTTTTAGACCAATCCTATAAAATGGCGCTTGCTGGTAACTATTTTTTGGGCGCTAAGTTTGTTCGCGGAGCTTATATGGAAATAGAGCGCGAACGTGCTGCCCGTAAAGGCTATAATGATCCCATTCAACCAGATAAGGAAACGACTGATAAAGACTATAACGCCGCTTTGAAATATTGTCTCGAGCGTATTGATCGCATCAGCATTTTCAACGGCACTCACAATGAGTTTTCGACTCAATACATGATTGACGAAATGGAAAAACTTGAACTCGCCAAAAACGACCATCGTTGCTGGTTTTCACAACTTTACGGCATGAGCGACCATATCAGTTTTAATGTGAGTAAAACCGGATATAACGTAGCAAAATATTTACCGTATGGCCCCGTAAAACATGTAATGCCATATTTATTACGACGAGCCGAAGAAAACACCTCCGCTCAAGGACAATCTGGACGTGAGTTGAGCTTTATTATGATTGAAAAACACAGAAGGAATAAACATTAAATTAAGCAAAACACCCTAAACACACCATAAACCTAATTATTAACTAAACAAATTAATCAATGAAGAAGATTTTATATTTTTTAACCATGCTCCTGATGTTTGGAGGACTAGCCCTAAGTAGCTGCGGAAAAGACGAGGAAGAAGAGGAAGTACTAACTGGTTTGGATGCTGCCAAAAAAGATTATCAAGACAACTATTTAGGAACAAAAGCTATTAGTCTTGGCTGGACCGGCGCCACTGCTGGTTGCAATGCTGGAGATGTAAACGCAACTGTAAGAGAAAATGTTATCAAAAGAGTCAATTACTATCGCCGTTTAGTCGGTTTACCCGATAAGGTAACCTTAAACACTGCACAAAGTCAAAAATGCCAAGAGGCTGCCTTATACATGATTGCTAATCATACCATTACACATTACCCAAGTGCTGGTGGTGCTTGCTATACTGCTGGTGCTGCCGATGCTGCTGGCCATGGTAATTTGGCAATAAGCTATGGTTCTGGTGAACTTGCCGCCAACCATTCCGTAAATGCAGTTAGCGGATACATCGAAGATCCTGGTGCAAACAATTTAGCAGTAGGACACCGTGCTTGGATTCTTTTTCCCCAACTTACTGCCATGGGAACTGGAAGTGCATTTAATGGCCCAGATCAAAATTGGGCGGCCAATTGCCTTATGTGGGGCGACAATATCAGTGGTCCTGCTGTAAACATTGACTTTGTAGCTTATCCTCCAGCCAATTATATTCCTTCATCCTTAGTTTTCCCTCGTTGGTCATTCTCCATTCAAGGCGCTAATTTTAACAATGCTACCGTAAGTATGACGGATGCCGCTGGTGCAAATATTGCTTGTAATATCATTCACAAATCTGGTACAACTGGATATCCTGACGCTAGAATTGCTTGGGAACCTCAAGGTAATTTCCCTGGCGGAATCACTTCTGATACAGAATACAATGTCACCATCAACAATGTAAGCGGTGCCCCTAAAACTTCTTATACTTATACCGTGAAAGTATTCCATACTACAGAAGCTGCTAAAGAAAGTCCAGCAGTGCAAGGTCTTAGAAAATACTTATCATTATAAGCCTAAAATTTAACTAGTTTCTGAATCTAGACAATTAACAACAACAGATTATAAAATAGCAAATGCTGATTTTAAAGTATTGAACAATCCTAGTCTTTAGGAATTCCTGAATGTTAAAAATTAAAAAGCGACCCCGACGAGTCGCTTTTTTTATGTTATTTTGCGCTACATTTCATAATCGAGATAAGAGATGATGTCTATCCTAACAAACTAATTTACAACAAAATAATGCACCAAGAAATAACCCTTACCACCCCTGCCCTGCTTTTCTCAGCCATTTCGCTTATCTTGCTGGCCTATACCAATCGCTTTTTAGGCTACGCCAACTTAATTCGCAACTTACATGAGAAATTTAAAGCAAATCCAGACGAAGTTCTGAAAAGTCAGATTGATAATTTGAGAAAACGACTTATGCTCACCAAAAACATGCAAATATTAGGCGTTAGTAGTTTGTTTCTTTTTGTAGGAACTATGTTCCTAATTTTTGTAGGTCAACAACTGATTGCAGTTTGGGCCTTTGGCACAGGCCTATTGCTAATGATAGCCTCGCTTGGCGTTTCCATTTATGAAATCCAAATTTCGGTAAGAGCGCTAAATTTACACCTTAACGATATTTCGGAAAAGCAAAAAAACTAGTGATTGATTTTACCAATCCGGTCTTCGATAGATTTGATTTTTGAGCTCAGTCCGTGCGAACGGCCTTTGCGAATGTCAATGGTAATGGCGGCATATACCCGCTCCGATAGTGGCTCCAAAAGTTGATAAGCTCGATTTACAATATCTAATGCATCTACCAATTTATCGGTTTCAATGCTGGTCCCCATGGGATTGAGCTGATATGGAATTCCGCTTTCATCAATCATTTTTAATATCAGACTAACATATTCACTAGATCCTTTTCCGCCTTTATCAGTTGGAAACATGGCAAAATTAAGTATGGTTGACATATCGTTTTTTTTAAATTGTTTAACGCGCAAAGATAAAGTCTACAAGGAATTAAATCACTTTTATTCCAATCTTGGGGCAATTTTATTTTGATGTGTTAGGAAAAATCCCCTTAGGCGGTGTATTGCGTTGTGTTGAGCAGCCTGCCCTGAGCAAAGAGCCTGCCCTGAGCAAAGCCGAAGGGAAGTGAACTTGCCGAAATGAACAAAATATTAGTAGAAAAAAAATGAAAAGAAGATAAGATGCATGCCGTAGGAATGCAAGATCAATAACTCAAGTTTCTCATTAAAAAATAGGTTGTAAAAAAATTAATATACAGTACTTTAATATTTGTCTTTGAGATTTTTGTGGATTCTTTGTACTTTTTGTGTTATAGTATAAAAAATGCTCTTACACGAAGTTTCTCAAAGAAGTCACAAAGAATACAAAACACAAAAAAGCTCCATGTAAGATAAATACATGAATATCAACATTCAAAAACAATAATCCCCCTCACCAGCAAAGGACAGCATTTTAAACATCCAAATTTTTTAATTGCGAGCTGCTGAACCTTTAGATTTGTTTAGTATTAAATAAAAGCAACTACCCAAAACACTATCTTTGTCCTCTTGTATAAGAAATTCAAATAAAATGATTCTATTCTGGGTGATACTAGCAATCATGCTGGCCTTGGCTATTGCATTAATTAGTTATCGACTGATACAGTCAAGAGCAGAAATTCAATCCCTACACAGACAAATTTCCGAGCTTGAAGACACCCTAGATCAGCTCAGCACCCAAGAACAAATAAGCGGTATGGCCATGAATATTATTCAGAAAAACGAAATGCTGGCGAAACTGCAAAGAAAAATCTCAAAATACCTTCTCCGATCAGACCTTCACGACAGTCATTTCGAGTTTCAAGAACTCGATCGGATAGTAAAACAAACGCTGCAACTTGATAAAGACAGAGATACCTTTGAACTCTTTATTGAACAGGCGAATCAAGGTTTTTATCAACGATTGAAAGAAATGTATCCTAGCCTCAGCGATAAAGAACAACGTTTAGCGGCCTTAATTCGCTTAAACCTTTCCACCAAAGAGATTGCTGATGTACTCAATATTACCGCAAAAAGTGTCGAAATCAACCGCTACCGCATGCGTAAAAAAATCCAATTGCCTTCTTCCGAAAGTTTGTCGGAATTAATAAAGAAAATATAACAAACTAATTATCTGCATCTTAAAAATTATGTAGTAGTTCTGTAGCGCACATCCATATCTGCATTCCCTTAATTGTAGTGGTAATTTAGGGTTTAAGCGTAACTTTGAGTTAACTTAAATTGCCTTTAATTTGCCATTGAAATAAATGGCTAAGCCTACACAAACTATTTTAAGACTAATAACCATGAAAAAACTTTACCTCACATTCATTTTAGGGCTGATTACCTTTGTTTCTATTGAGATGCAAGCACAATCAGACTCTGTCAATGTTTTTAAAAATCAATACGGAATAGTGGTTGATAATCAGCCATTAAGTCCCGAAAGCTGGAATGGTATATTATCATTTCGCACCAAAGACAATCAATATCGATTATGGCTTGACAACCGAGTATATATTGATGGGGCGTATTTTTTTGACCAAAACACCTACAACCCAATTGGAAATGGAGTTACTGTTCGGCGAGCAAGATTTGCGTTAAAAGCCAATATTCAAACGCATTGGTATGCTGAGTTAGATGTTGATTTTGCAGGGGCTCAACTCGAAATGAAAGATATGATTTTAGGCTATAATTTCAGCAAAAGTACTACCGTCATTAATAGTCTTAGAATTAAAGTCGGTCATTTCAAAGAAGCATTTTCGATGGAAAACGTTACTACCTCCCGTTATGTTCCATTTATCGAACGTTCATTGGCCAATGTTTTTACCCCTAACCGAACCTTGGGTTTACAAGCAGCTAAAAACGGCTCCTTTTATTATGCTGCTCTGGGAGTTCACTTCAACGAAGTTGGTGAATTAGAATGGGTTACCTATAGCCAGAACAAAAATAAAGAATATGGAATTGACGAAGGCTATTCGGTGACTGGTCGTATGGTGCTTTTACCAATTAACAATACAAATACCCTTGTTCATGTTGGGCTTGCAGCCTCTCACATCACACCAAAAACCAGCTGGGAAGTGACAAACGCCATGCGCTACTCCACTCGCTCGATGAGTAATATCAATCGCAAAAAATATCTAGACACGGACGATATTCGCAATATACATCATATCAACGTATTAGGTCTTGAGTTTGCAGGAGCTTTCAAGAATATCGCCATTCAAGGAGAATATATCAAAACCCAATTATATGGCGCCGATTTGGCCAATAATCCAGGGGTTAACCAAGCGACATTTGACGGTTTCTATTTCCAAACAACTTATTTGATTTTTGGCGGCAGATACCAATATAATCGCAGTGATGCAGAATTCACTAACATCCGTAACGGAAAAAGTTGGGGCGATCTTGAAGCTGCATTTCGCTACGATTATGTAAAACTAAACGATGCTAAAGCCATGATTCTTGGTGGTGGAGCAAACGCTTTTACTGCTGGTTTAAATTTCTATGCCAATCATAACGTGAAATTTATGTTGGATTATTCCTTCGTAAATCATGATCGATACGCCAATTCAAAAGGAAAAACTTATATCGGCTACAATCAATCCGGAACGCTAACAAAAGACCCATTTTCGGTGGATCCAAGCAAAGGAACGCCAGGCGAAAGATATGGTTTTCTGCAACTTAGATGTGAAATTGATTTTTAATACTAACCCTCTAAATTTAATGTTAAATGAGAAATGTGTTTTTTTTATTGAGCTTATCAGCTCTGATTTCGTTCACCGCTTGCAATAAAGACGAAGAAATCGTGAATCCAGATCCAAACCCTTCTACTTTTTCGGTAGTGGTAAATGAGGTTATGACTAAAGTAATTAACAACGGAATAATCTATGTCGATGGACAAGGTGATGCAGCTGATTGGGCTGAGTTTTACAACCCAGGTACCACCGCCGTCAATCTCGCTGGTTATTATGTTACCGATAAAGGTGAATCTGCTGCCAACGAAGATCTTTGGCAAATTCCTAGTGGTCACGATGCAGTCACTACAATTCCTGCCGGCGGAAAATTGATTATTATTTTTGGAGCCGTGGATGGCGCCGGAGTAGATTATGATGGAATCGTTAATGACACCATTTTCTGCCCAAGCGGATTGAGCACTTCCAAAGACCTCGCCGTTGGACTCTATGATTCTGGCAAAACTTTCAAAACAGCCTCCGCCCTTTTTAATGTTGATGGCCCACTTGGCGTACTTCCTGATGACAAATCTTTAGGTCGTGCTACTGATGGCGCAGCTACTTGGGTTATCTTTGATACCCCAACGCCAAACGCAGCTAATTAATCTCAACGATTCTAAAAACCACTTATTAAACACTTTAAGTAGTTTTTAGATTCCTATTTCCAAAGCAATGAATAAGAAAATCCTATACTACATAAACCTCTCAACTTTGTTGCTTTTGATTGCTTGTAATAAAGATATGGCTATTAATAATGCCATTGATACGGCTAAACCGACCCTTCAACTGGTAAACTCATACCCATTGAACATCGAAGAACCCTCTGGACTATCGCTTTATCACCATCACCAATTATTATGTGTCGACGACCATACCAATGCTATCTTTGTGATCGACACCTGCGGAAACATAAAACAAGAATTGAATTATATCGGCCTAGATCTTGAAGGTATTAGTTACGACCCACAAAGTAAAATCGTTTATATCGTTTACGAACAGGAACATCGACTGCTAGCGATTGATACTGCAGGCATTGAATTAAATCATTGGATTATTCCTTTTGTTGGCGGTGAAAACAACAAAGGTTTCGAAGGATTAGCAATTGATCAAACGAATCAGCGTCTCTTTATCCTTAACGAAGCTAGTCCTGGAAAGCTCATCGAATGGGATATTGCTAGCCAAATTATCAATAAACAAACAGAATTAACTTTTGCATTGGATTATTCTGGCGCATACTTTTGCAATACCGACTCTAGCTTATGGATTTTAAGCGATCAAAGTCAAAAACTATTTCATATTTCTTCCAGCTCGCAGGTTCTAAGCAGCTTTGACTTAAAATTCGACAAAGCCGAAGGAATAGCCGTGGACGAAACCAATCAATTAATATATATCGTTCGCGATACAAAGGAGACTAATAAATTGTACATTTACAAGCTTGTTGAATAAGAACCATTAGCCATGAATACTATCATTCCACGTTACGAATACAGAATTTTTGGAAATAATTTAAATAGTATTATTGACCAATTAAAGTCGCTTGGAACTTTCGAGCAACAAAGAGAAATCGCTGAGATTTACCTTTTATCAAAAGGAAACACCAGCAACAATATCAAAATTAGAAATAAAATGCTCGATATCAAGAAATTGGTTGAGCGTGCCAATAATCTCGAACAATGGCAACCTTTCAATTTTGGTACTTTTCCTTTATATAAAAACCTTATTAAACATCAAATTTTTCCAAGTTTAGATGTTGAAGCGCCTTTCCTTGAGCGAGAGCAATATTCGCTCGAGCAATTTATGTCGGAACTAATTGTAAACGATCCCGATATTCTTGTGGCACTAACTCAAAAAATACGTTTTGGCTATCAATTCAATGACTGCATTTGCGAATATGCACAGGTCAACATTAATGGTGCTAGGATTGATACCGTCGCTGTGGAATCAGAAATTGCAGAAAACGTTCTGATAGCCGTTGAACGCTTGAAAATGAGTGAACTCCAAAATACAAATTATCCTAAAATATTAAAAAGAGTGCTCGGTCTAGAAATCAATTACGATATACACAAGTACTACTAAAT
Organism: Draconibacterium orientale; assembly: GCA_020718275.1. Classification (GTDB taxonomy): domain Bacteria; phylum Bacteroidota; class Bacteroidia; order Bacteroidales; family UBA1556; genus UBA6267. The sequence goes on along the minus strand of DYSI01000049.1, from coordinate 4,823 downwards.
CAACAAGTTAATCCAATATTTAAAATATTAATCCAAAAAAAAAAATTATTATGGCAACTGAGGAATTAAAAATTGGTGAAATCTCGAAACCACGTTTTGAGTTCAGAACATTCGGTCAAGACTTTGATGACGCGGCATTTTTGATGGGGCGACTTTCGGTACCTGTTCCACAAAAAGTATGGGAACGTGAGTCCGAAGAAATCTATATTCTATCCAAGGCTAACGACCTGAATAATACCAAAATTAGAGACGGCAAAATGGATATTAAGACTTATGTTCAAACAGTACAAGGGATGGAACAGTGGAATCCATTGATGAAAGGGGAGTTTCCATTGAGTGCAGCAGTTCTTAAAAATGAAGTGTTTAGTGCATTTATGGTTGAAGCACCCGTCCTTGACAATGCCCAATACACCTATGATGAGTTTATCGAAATGGTAAAATCGCATCCCCAATTGCAAGCAGTACGTGTACGCAAAGAGCGCTACGGCTATATGGTGAACAATACCATTTGTGAAGTGGCCGATGTATATATCAATGGGGCTCATGTAGTTAGCATAAACTCCGAATCAACAGAAATTGACGACCTTGTAAAAACAGTAAATGACTTAGGGCTTAATGGCGTTGAAAACATCAACTATTTGCAAGCAATCAAAAGGGTTATTGGATGGATTGACTTACCCTTGGCAAACTAAAAACTGAAACCCATTAAAAAAAACCAATTATGGCACAAGAAATCGAAAAGAAATTTTTAGTAAAAGGCGACTTTAAAAACCTAGCCACTAAATCCACCAGAATAGTTCAAGGATATTTATCAAGTATTCCCGAACGCACCGTGCGAGTTCGCATTAAAGGCGAAAAAGGCTTTCTGACCATCAAAGGCATAGGCAACGAAAGTGGTGCAAGTCGCTTTGAATGGGAAAAAGAAATTAGCCTCGACGAAACCCATAGCCTACTCGCTATTTGTGAACCTGGCGTAATCGACAAAACTCGCTTTATCGTTCCAGCTCAAGGAGAACTCAAATTCGAGGTTGATGAATTCTACGGTGATAATCAAGGTCTTGTTGTTGCAGAAATTGAACTTCCTGCCGAAAACTTCGCCTTTGACAAACCCGAATGGTTAGGCCAAGAAGTAACTGGAGATGCTAAATACTACAACTCCATGTTGATGAAAAATCCATTTAAAAACTGGTAAAAAAGGAACAACATGAGTAATCAAAGCAAAGAATTTGATCTTCTGGATATGCATAATTATCGCATGGAAAAACTTTCAGTGCGCCAGAAATCAAAATTCGAGAAAATCCTAATTATAGCAGGAGGTCCTTTAGCAATCTTCGTTTTTTTACTCATCCAATTTGTAATTCCTATCCCCTTTCTTGACGCACTTAACATTAATCCCGATCGATTAAGTAGCGCTGCCAAGGAAGTCTACCAAACCATTGGCGCCCAAAACTTCAGTGCGATTAACCTTAGTATGCTGGCTATTTTTGCTGCTGGCTTAGTGCTCTGGCTCACCGAAGCCATTCCGAATTACCAAACCTCCTTGATAATCATTATTGCTTTGGTCCTAACCAAAGTACTTCCTGAGCAGCAAGCTTACGCCCAATTAGGGCATAAAGTTATGTGGCTCAACATTATGTCATTTGTTCTGGCGTCTATGTTGGTGAGTACAGGCATTGCCAAGCGGTTTGCCTTATGGTTTATTGTCCGCTTTGGAAAAAACGCCTCTACCATCTTCCTCAGCTTTATGGCCATCAATTTAGTACTATCCATTTTTATTTCGGCCACTACCGCCAAAGCAGCTATTTTACTTCCTATTTTCATGGTTGTTTCGGCAGTGTACGGGGCAACAGGTGGAGAAAACAAAAACAATTTCGGACGCAGCTTGGTATTACAGAACCTACTGAATATCAATATGGGGGCAAGTGCTTTTCTAACGGGCTCAGGCGCAAATCTCATTGCTGCATCCTTGATTGCAGGAGCCTTAGGTCGTGATGTTTTTTATTCCGATTGGCTTGTTGCTGCTTTCCCCATTGGAATTGGCCTCATGATTATTGGATGGATCGTCGCCAACAAAATCATCTTTCCTCTTAGCGAAGCTGAAAAATCTCCCCATATTTCAGGTGGTATGGATCGCCTTAAACAAGAACTCAAACTGATGGGACCACTACGCTTTGAAGAGATTAAGTCGATTATCATCTTCGGAAGTATTCTTTTGCTTTGGGTCACCGACAAATGGCATGGCATAAGTCCCACAGCAGTAGCATTTTTAGGCGCTATCATCGCACTATTACCACGTATTGGGGTTCTGAAATGGAACGATGTAGATATTCCGTGGCATTTGCTACTCTTCTCCGCTGGAGCTTATACGCTAGGCGCAGCTCTAAAAGTAACAGATTTACCCGCACTTAGCGTGGACGCTATCTTTCACTCCTTAAATTTAAATGCCAATACGCCATTTTGGATACTCTATGTCGTTTTAACAGGCGCCATGCTTTTCAGCGCTTTGATCTTTCAATCTAAAACAATGCGTGCCCTGATTTTTATTCCAATTGCAATTGGCGTTGCGCAGCAATTTGGACACCCAATTACTGCCCTTGCTATCCCCGTTGCCTTTCTTATTGAGCATGTATATGTCTTTCCTTTTAACTCAAAACCAGCAGCTTTGCTTTATTTGACCGACCAATACAGCCTCACCGATTCCTTCAAATTTGGAATCAGTATGATGCTAATTGCCTGGATATTAAGCATTATTTTAGCTATGACTTATTACAAATGGTTAGGCATTACACCCTTTGGGCTAGGTATTTTCTAAAATCATTGCAAATATTTAAGTGCTTGAATTTGACTTTTACCACAGAATAGACTATTTTGTGTAACGATTAACACCTTGAATTATGGGATTATTTAAAACTACAGATCAACTAAAGCGTCTTTTAGATGAATTTTTCGCCAATGTTGAAGAGAGTACTTTGATTTTTAAAATTGCAGTTGAAGCCTATCTCAACAACGAAATGGATCAATTCAAAGATAGCTTACAAAAAATTGTCACCCTCGAATCCAATGCCGATCGAACACGTAAGGAAATCGAAACACGCCTTTATACCAAATCATTGCTTCCACAATTTAGGGGAGATGTTACTCACTTGCTTGAAAAAACGGATGACATCATTGACATTATCAAATCAAATTTATCGCAATTTGATGTTGAAATGCCCCATTTTCCTGAAATCCTCCACAAAGATTTGCTGCGTTTAACCAATTTGAATGTTGCTTGTGTGGAGCAGCTAGTCCCAGCCGAACGAGCCTATTTTAGAGATCCCGAAAGCGTCAAAGACTTCATTCACAAGGTAATTTTCTATGAAAAAGAAGTGGATCAATTGGCCAACGAAATTAAACGGAAGGTATTTCAATCGATGCCAGAACTCCGACTAAGTGAGAAAATTCACTTGCGATATTTCACCTTACATATCGAAAACATTTCAGATGTAGCAGAAACTGCTGCCGATATTTTATCGATTATGGCCATTAAACGAAGTTTATAAGATGTTATTCTTTTTTCTCAGTAGCGGGCTTTTCTTAGGCTGGTCGTTGGGGGCCAATGATGCAGCAAATATTTTCGGCTCGGCAGTGGGCTCTAGAATGTTGAAATTTAGAACTGCCGCCATTATTGCCGCTATTTTTGTAGTAATCGGAGCAATGGTACAGGGCGCTGGCGCTTCTAACACACTCGGTAAATTGGGAAGTGTAAATGCCCTAGCTGGTTCCTTTACGGTTGCTTTATCAGCGGCCATATCGGTTTTCTGGATGACGAAACTCAAATTTCCAGTTTCCACCACACAAGCCATTGTTGGCGCTATCATTGGTTGGAACTTTTACACTGGAAATCCGACCGATTATAACAGCTTAGGAGAAATAGCCAGTACTTGGATTTTCAGCCCCATTTTAGGAGCCGTTTTTTCTATCCTTCTTTTCCTAGTGGTAAAGAAACTAATCGTAAAAAGTAGAATTCATCTCTTCGATCTCGACCACTTAATCAGAATAAGCTTGATTTTGGTAACCGCTTTTGGCGCTTATAGTCTGGGAGCCAACAATATTGCTAATGTGGTCGGCGTTTTTCTTCCCCTAGCGCCTAAAACTGATATTGACTTTATTCTTTTTTCAATCAATGGAACCCAGCAAATCTATCTAATTGGTGCCATGGCAATAGCGGCGGGAATTTTGACCTATTCTAAAAAAGTAATAGAAACGGTGGGCAACGACATTATTCCACTTTCATTTGAAACAGCTTTGGTGGTTATTTTAGCACAGAGTCTGGTTCTTTTTATCTTTAGCTCTCAAAGTCTTTCTAATATATTGATATACATAGGACTGCCACCAATTCCGCTAGTACCAGTTTCTAGTTCACAAGTTATTGTTGGTTCTATTGTGGGAATTGGTTTACTGAAAGAAATCCGCAATATTCGCCTCAATGTACTCGGTGGCATTGCCTTAGGATGGATTATCACGCCATTGCTTGCGGGTTTAACCTCTTTCATTCTGCTTTTCTTCGTCAACAATGTGTTTAAATTAGAAGTCGAAAAAACTGAAACTGTTGCTAAAGAAATTCCTATTGAAGCTCCACAACACAATCCAGACACCATGATTATGAAAAATGAATCGCCAAAAACAATATTCAAAAACGACTCTTTGAAAAAGAAACAAAACTGACAATATGTATTTTTCATGCAAAGCCGCAGAGTCGCAAAGACAAATTAAAAGGTTAAAACTTCGCGTCTTAGCGAGAGCATTTTTCACACAAAGCAAAACCCTACGCGTCTTAGCGT
>DYSI01000048.1 GCA_020718275.1 Draconibacterium orientale | reverse complement strand
TTACTTAATAATATCCAATCAACCCCAACGAACCCAATCCAATCGCCATCTATCGGGGCAGTGAGGCAGTAAATTGCTTTAATATAGATTTGCCTCAGGGCGAGATTTAGACATTCAAAAAAATATTCCGCAGTCAAATTCAGAAAGCTAGTATTGGCGGAAATGCTTATAATTTCCAAAACCAAAAAAATCGCTGCTGATTCCAAACCCACTAAAAGAAAAATTCCCTATTTTTACCTTATGAATTGTAAATCTGCAAATACTAGCTTTTCCCCCAGCGTCCATGCTTCGACTTCGCTCAGCATTCGCCTCGGCGAAGACTTCATAAACCAGCAATCCACCGCCTTCGACACCCGATTTAAGTTTACAGGCAAGGAAAAGGGTAGCGAGACAGGTTACAGCTACCCTTCGACAGGCTCAGGGCGGCGTTTTGGCGCAAGGTACTGCCGCTCAGCTTTTTTATATTGATAGGTTTGTTAGATTTCAATTCCTTGGATTCCAAAATTACATACCATTGATTGTAAATCATTTCCTTTGGTTTTACGAGAAGAACAAAAATAGTTTTATTTGATATCAGGAATGTCTGTGGACTGTTAAAGGACTGTAAAAATATTTTTTGTGGCGATTAAAAGGGGCTCGCAGCAATTGAATAAGCTATATTGTTATCTTTGACTTTTTAAAACTAAAAGATAATGGAACTACTCGGTCCGCTAAAATTTCATCCTCAGTATAAAGAAAAAATCTGGGGTGGTGATAAAATTCGTACTGTCCTGCACCATGATTTTGGCTCCATGAGTAATTGTGGCGAGCTATGGGCAATCTCAGGTATTAAGGGCAGTGAATCGGAGGTGGCCGAGGGCCCACTCGAAGGAAATACGCTCAACGAACTGCTTGAAGTTTTCATGGCGGATCTCGTTGGCGAAAAGGTGTACGAAGAGTTTGAAAATGAATTTCCACTTTTGATAAAGTTCATCGACGCAACCGAGTGGCTTTCCATTCAGGTTCATCCAGATGATGAGTTGGCGCAAGAAAGGGATTTACCGCGCGGAAAAACCGAAATGTGGTACGTGCTGCAAGCCGATGAAAAGGCGGCACTTATCAATGGCTTTTCTAAAAGCATTTCAAAAGAGGAATATCAACAACGACTGCAAGAAAAAACTTTACAGGAGGTTCTTAATTTGGTAAAGGTGAAACAAGGAGATGCTTTTTATATTGATGCCAAAAAAGTGCATGCCATTGGACCAGGAATTTTGCTCACCGAAATACAGCAGTCTGCCGATACTACTTATCGTATCTATGATTGGGATCGAGTGGATGCTCAGGGAAATAGCCGTGATTTGCATGTGGAATTAGCGCTTGATTCCATTAACTTTGAAGCTGAAAAAACTAATTCCATATCCTATAAAAAACCTCACAATCAGAGTAGTACTATTGTTGACCAACAGTATTTCAGTGTGCAAATTTTGGAGTTTGATCACGCCATTGCAAAAGACTATCAGGACCTTGATTCCTTTGTGATCTACATTGTAACCCAAGGAAGTTTTATACTAGAAAGTGAGCAAGGAAACATGGATTTAGGAATTGGAGATGTGGTGCTCTTACCGGCCATTACCAAAAAAGTAGAACTTCATCCTCTACCTGCTTCGACATTACTGGAGGTTTACATCAAATGATCTTTTTAGGCTTACTGATATGATTATTTAATAAATCTTGTCGAATTGTCTTAGATTGAAAATGAAATGATTATTAGTGTTTTTTGCTAAAGACTTAAGCATACTTATATTAGCTTTGAAAATATTGTAGAATAAGGTTTGTGGATTCATTATCTTGAATACCCATTCTGATCTTCCAAATTTACAACAATTTATTTATCTAATATACAGCGTATTATGTTTAATTTTCTTAAAAATATAGATAACAAAGCCTATAAACCACGGTATGGAGGTTTAGATATTTTTAAATTTATTGGGCCTGGACTTTTAGTAACGGTTGGATTTATTGATCCTGGAAACTGGGCTTCTAATTTAGCGGCTGGCGCAAATTATGGCTATACACTGCTGTGGATGGTAACTTTATCAACCATTATGCTTATCATTTTGCAGCATAATGTAGCTCATTTGGGAATTGCCACAGGGCTTTGTTTATCGGAGGCGGCAAGCATACATTTAAAACCGGTTTACTCAAAAGTCATTTTATCATTGGCCATGCTTGCTTCCATTTCAACTTCTCTTGCTGAGATTTTGGGAGGAGCTATTGCGCTCAATATGCTATTCAATATTCCAATCCGAGCAGGAGCGGTTTTGGTTACAGGCTTTGTGATGATTATGCTATATACTAATTCTTACCGAATGATGGAAAAATGGATTATCGCCTTTGTTTCGGTGATTGGATTATCGTTTCTCTATGAGTTATCGTTGGTTCATATCGATTGGAATTCGGCCATTATGGGTTGGGTAACGCCTTCTTTTCCAAATGGTTCTATGGTGGTTGTAATGAGCGTTTTGGGGGCGGTGGTTATGCCTCATAATCTATTTTTACATTCCGAAATTATTCAAAGTCGGCAATGGAATCTGAAGGACGACAAAATCATTAATAAGCAATTGAATTATGAGTTTTTGGATACGCTTTTGGCAATGTTGGTGGGATGGGCTATCAATAGTGCGATGATTTTGCTAGCCGCGGCAACCTTCTTTGCGGCCAAGGAAGAAGTAACCGAACTGCAGCAAGCAAATCGCTTATTGGTTCCATTATTAGGCAATCATGCCGCCATCGTTTTTGCCGTGGCGCTGTTGTTTGCTGGCATTGCCTCCACGGTGACTTCCGGTATGGCAGCGGGCTCAATTTTTGCCGGTATGTTCAAAGAACCCTATGATATTAAGGATAATCACTCCCGCTTAGGCGTTGGTATTTCCTTGTTGGTTGGTCTTGGTATTATCTTTTTAATCTCAAACCCATTCAATGGTCTTATTATTTCGCAAATGTTTCTGAGCATCCAACTTCCATTTACGATTTTTTTGCAGGTTTATCTTACCTCTTCGGAAAAAGTGATGGGCAAATACAGAAACAAGCGCTTCGCAAAAATTTTGCTGTATTCCATTGGGGGAATCGTAACGCTACTGAATATTGCGCTATTTGTTAGTTTACTCAGTTAGTGCTTGTAAAAATTTCCAATAAATTAAAAAGGAGAACCACTAAGTTCTCCTTTTTCTTTGATAAGACTTTCAAAGTCATTTATTTAGCAACCCTTTCGAGCCATTTAAGCATAAAGGTAATGGTTAACATTGAAATGGCAGTAGCAATAACAAAAATACCCCATGTCATCCAAATAGGAATAGATTCGTATAACACTGCGCCTATGAATAACAGTCCGTTACCTAAAGCCGTTGCACCAAGCCAACCACCTTGCATCATTCCTTGATACTGAGGAGGTGCCACTTTCGACACAAACGAAATTCCCATTGGGCTAATAAAAAGCTCAGCGACTGTTAGAATAAAATAGGTTCCTAAGAGTAGGTAAGGCGCTACTTTTTGAGAGTCTAATAACGGCGTTCCATTATGAGAAGAACTAATTTCGGTAAATAAAGGCAATCCAAAGGATCCAAAAAGCATTACAACAAATCCTAATGAAGCGATACCCATACCTATCGCAATTTTCTTAGGGGTTGATGGCTCCATGTTTTTGCTGCGCAACCATCCAAAAAGTCCCATTACAATTGGCGTTAAGAAAACTACAAAGAAAGGGTTCATCGACTGGAATATTTCAGCGGAAAAGTCATAGGTTCCAACGCGAAGAAGAGTGTAATCGCGAGCAAAGAAAGTTAGCGTTAATCCATTTTGATGGAATGAAAACCAGAAGAAAATAACCACTCCAAACACCGCTAAAAGTGCATACATACGTTGTTTCACTTCGGCTGCTTCCATTCTTATTTCGTCAGTAATTTCACCGGCTTTAGCTTTGGATTTGGGATTTGGGAAGTTCTTCTTATTAATCATATAAATGGTAAATGAAATGGCCATAGCAATGATTGCAATACCAAATGCATAGTGGAATCCTGTATTGAAGACATTAAGATAGTCGTTTGAAAAGGCTGTTAAATCAGTAACCGTTGTACCTGCTGCTTTATCAGCATAGGCTTGAAAATTAACGAGTGCAGCTGAATCCATTTTGTTGCCAAGAAAGGTATGGCATTGCTCGGGAAGTCCGGCATCGTATATATAATTATGGGCAGCTAACCACCAATTACGAATTCCTACGGCTGCTAAAGGAGCAAAAATAGCCCCAACATTGATAAAGGCATAGAACAAGGAAAAACCAGAATCTCTTTTTGGCCCAAATTCTTTGTTGTCGTACATTTGACCTACTAGAGCTTGTAAATTTCCTTTGAATAATCCATTACCAAAAGCAATTACAAAAAGACCAAGCACTGTAATTCCAAGAATTAAATTAAAATTGGTTACTGGTGTGGTTGAAGGAACGGCTAATATGGCGTAACCAGAGGCCATCATCATCAGTCCCACCATAATGGTTCCTTTATAGTTTTGAAGTCTGTCGGCAATTATACCGCCAACAAGAGCCAAAATATAAATTGAAAAATAAAATGCACCATAAATAATTCCAGCGTTAGTTCCTGATAAGCCAAATTTGGCTTGTAGAAACAATACTAAAATACCCATCATAGTGTAAAATCCAAACCTTTCTCCCATATTGGCTAAAGCGGCTGGTATAAGTCCTTTCGGATGTCGTTTAAACATAAAATTATTGTATTAGTTAATAGTTAGAATTGTTTGCCTGATAATAAGTGCTACAAAAGTAAGAAAATGTCTTTAGCATCCACAATTTATTTCTGATAGGGTTGTTTTTATAGCCTAATTCATCCTTTTTAAGCTCGTAATGGTCGGTTTTATTGATTTTTAAAGGCTTCCATTTTATTGCATTTTCACCATGGAGGAATTTTCTATTGCTTAATCAAGGTTTAACAAAAGGAGATTTTTACAATTCCCGCTTGGCTAAAAAACTGATAAAAGCACAAAAGTCGGCTAAGGGAATAGCCGACTTTTGTGCTTGAAAAAAAAGGATTGTTTCTATTGTAGCAACACGCTAAAGACTTTTTGTCCTGATTGGTTGCCGATTTTTACAAAATAAGGTCCTTTGGGTTGGGTACTTAAGTCTATTTTTTCTTTGAAATAGCCACTTTGGTTGTGTATGGTCTTGGAAACAATCAGTCTACCATTGCCATCCACTACTTGCAAATCCAAACTACTAATGGTAGTCGCTACACTCTCAATAATGAATTGACCTTTCGATGGGTTAGGATATACACTAATGGCAAAAAGCTTATCATCCAAATCGTTGAGGCTTGTACAATCGACGAATGTAAGATCCATAATATCAACCCCTAAACAACCAATAGTGTCGGTGACTTGTACTACTACGGTAACGGTATTCAATCCAATGCCAGTTGAGTCAATCACTATCGTTTGCGAATTACCACCGAGCGACCATTGGTAATTAGTGTATCCCGCACCAGCATTTAAGGTAATTTGACTTCCGCCACAAATGGTAGAATCGGGTCCTAGGTCTGGAGTAGGTTGGCTAATATTTACAAAAACAGTATCTAAATCAGCACAACCAGACTGACTGACAATAACATAGTACAAAGTTGAGGTTGCCGGTGTGACAGTAATAGTATCACCAATGCTGCCATTACTCCAGAAATAGGTATCTCCACCACTAGCGGTTAGAACCACTGGGGTATTTGCACAAACTACTGTATCTCTACTGGCATGAGCGGTTGGACCACCAATTACAGTAATATTAACTGTATCCACTGCTGTACAGCCATTCGTTGGGTTGGTGGCTTGCAGGGCATAATTAATCGACATATTGGGATTGGCGATTGGGTTGGCAATAGTGCTACTGCTCAAACCTATTGCTGGTGTCCATTGGTAGTTAATTCCATTTACCGCTTGTTGACCTAGAGATACTCCACCATTCAAACAAGGTACAAGCCTATCTTCTCCGGCATAAGCAATTGGGGCACTGTAAATTTGTACTATTACGGTGTCGATATTTGTACAATTGTAAGAATTAGTTACTGAATAGGTTATCATATTTTGCCCTATGGAAGCCACTGAAGGAACAAAGGTATTACCTACAATTCCGCTGCCCGACAAAGTTCCACCAATTGGGCTTAGATTTACATTTACAAGACTATTGTTATTACAATAGGAACTTGCTAAATTGCTTATCACAGCAGTAGGACTTGGATTTACCGTAATCGAAACTTGGGCAGTGCTATTATTAGCGCCGTCGTTGATAATACAAGTGTAGGTTGTGTTGGCGGTCGGGCTAACCAGAGGATAAGAAATAGTTGAAGAAAATCCACTGGGGGTCGACGACCATGAGTAGGTGTAATTTCCTAATCCACCAGTTCCTAGCGCTTGTAGTTGAGTCGATTGACCTGCACAAATAGTATTTGGATTGGCAGTGGCGGAGGCACTAAGTGTTCCTCCTTGAATGGTAACAAGCACTTGATCACTGTTTACACAGCTTGTTCCATTGTCAGTAACCGTTAAGGTGAAAAGAGTTGTATTAGTCAAGTTAACGGTGAAAGGACTCAATTGGCTAGCGTTAATCAGCATATTGCTAGGAGTCCAGTTAATAGCAAAGGAGCCAGATCCTCCAGAGACAATTCCAGCTAGTTGAGTTGCAGTATTATAAGTAACAAAAGCATCCGCTCCAGCACTTACACCATGCACTTGAATCACATTGGTACTTGCCGAATCGGTATTCGTACAATTATTATTATCGGTAAATGAATAATGTATAGTATGCGATCCAACCCCTGCGGTGCTTGGGCTAAAGGTACTTCCGCTGACACCAGATCCACTAAATGTTCCACCAATAGGGCTTGCACTTAAATTGGTGGAGGCTGCATTAGAACAAAAGCTGCTTGCCAGAGTTCCCATAGCTACCGTTGGCAAGCCAACTACACTAACCGCAAAGCTATCAATATTAGTACAGGTAGTAGCCGTATTGGTGTATTGATAATAAATTTTGTATGAACCTATTCCTGCAAAACTTGGGTCAAATTGTCCGCTTGAAACTTCATTACCGCTAAAAGTTCCTCCAACAGGTAAAGCAGCTAAACTCACCGCATTATCGTTTAGGCAATATTGGCTTTGTAAGTTAGTAAAGGAAATAACTGGTATTGGATCAACATCTGTTTGAATACTTGTACTATTAGAACAGTTGTACACATTGGTATAAGTGTAAACGATGTTGTGAGTTCCGCTACCAGCAGTTATTGGGTTAAAGGTAGAAACAGTCATACCAGGCCCACTAAAAACGCCACCTGCTGGATATCCGACTAGTGTTGCAGCTGGATCATTGGCACAATAGGAAGTTACTAAACCAGAGATACTTAATCCACTAGGCAAAGCGTGCACGGTAACCGCTACGCTATCTTTAATTAAGCAACCATTAGGGTCTGTTTTGGCATATCGGATATAATGTGTTCCCAAACCTGCAAGGCCAGGATTGAAAGTACTGCCTGTTACACCATGTCCGCTGAAAGTTCCTCCACTGGGGCTGCCTACCAAGGTACTCGAAGCGCCGTTGATACAATATGAACTTTGATAGCCAGAAATGGCAATGTTAATGGCGGGAGCAGTGACGGTAGTGGCGTTGGTGTCTTTGTTATTGCAATTGTAAGAATCGGTATAGCTATATACAATATTGTGGTTTCCAACACCGGCAATGCTTGGTGCGAAGATATTCCCAACTATACCAGAGCCTGAGAAAACACCACCACTTGGTGTGCCTGTCAAAACAGAGGCTGTTCCTGATGGACAGTATGAAGCGGCAAGGCCAGTAAAGGAAACGGCTGGTGGGGCGTAAACATTCACAAGCTTAGATGCATTAGCGGTACAGTTATAAGCATTAGTGTAGGAATAATATAAAGTGTGTGCACCAACCCCTGCAGTGCCAGGATTGAAACTATTCCCTACTATTCCAGTTCCTGCATAAACCCCACCTGTAGGAGTTGCGGTTAGATTTATTGAATTTCCATTGGCGCAAGCAGTACTTGGCATAGTGGAAATATTGATGCTTGGAATTGGATTTATGGTAACAACAATAGCATCGGTGGAAGTACAATTTCCTCCATTCGAAACAGTTACTGAATAGGTGCCCGAGCTTACCGCCGTAATGGTTTGGGTGGTGTTACTAGTATTCCATAAATAGGTCGAATAACTTCCTGCATTTAAGGTAGTTGCTCCACAATGGGTGGTGTCGTTACCTAAATTAACGCCATTGGCCATTTGGTTTTGTACATTTAAGGTGCAGGGTACATAAATAATCGGATTCACTGGATCATTGGAGCTTATTTTAATTTGAGCTAGATGTTGACCTGTTGATAAACCAGTGGAATTGAGTACGATAGGCTTAATATAAGAACCATTGGCAGCAATATTATGACTGCTAGTGCTGAAATGAACCCAATCGGCTCCTCCCTGTTCTGAGGCATACTTAATACTATTGGAAATTAATGATTGCGATTGTGCACTTTCGTTTGAATAGTAATAATAGTTTCCTAAGACAATTACATGTCCACTTCCATAAACTTTACGAACGGCCACATCATAAGTTCCATATTTAACCAGTGAAGTAATCCCTGTTCCAGTGAAAGTGTAATAATTATAGTAGTCTGAATTAACAGCAAAGCTACTTGGAAAACCATACGTTATAAGATCACTTGTGTTTTGGGTGGTAAAAGTGGCATAGTTTACATAGTTATGGCGAGTACCAGAAATTAAGCCGGTAGCTGAAAACATTGATCCCGAAAAAGCACCTACAATAATGACGGTTCCTCCAGCATTAGCAAAACTTTGTAAAACAGAGGCATAAACACTAAAACTCGATGATGAATTTGAGCTAGGAATGATAATTACATCTGCATCACGAGCAGTAATTAAATTCTGTAAAGTAGTGGCACTTAGGGTAGTAGTTTCAACATAATTGTATTTGCTGAAGGTATAACTCATCGCGCTTTTTAAATTGGCTAGATAACTAGCTACCGCATTATAAGTCAGCATGATAATTTCAACGGTATCTTTAGTGTTTTCAACGGTAGCATTCAAGGTGGTTCCACCAGTATTTTGTAGGTTTAAGCTTACCGTTACACTATCGTTACAGTTAGGAATTGTTATCGAAATGGGGTTAGGCGACACAATCAAATGAGGCGCACTTGCCGCGTTTCCCGCCAAACTGACCGTGAAATTAGACGTATTGCTAAAAATTGTGGAAGTAGCTACGTAGGAGCCCGCAGTTGCAGTTTGAAATTTATAAACCACAAAGGCAGTATCGCCTGGTGCAACCGTAAAGCTAGTGGTTGGAGCACTGAATGCAGTGTTAGAAGTGGTAATATTACTAATATTGAGATTTCCGCAGCCTGTATTTATAAGCTCAAGGGTATCGTATTTGGCTACATTGGTATAGACAGATCCAAAACTAATGGAATTATTGGCGCTTATAGTTGGAGTTCCAACTACGGTCATAGTGCAAGGAACAATTATGGTAGGATTGCCATAGTCGTTTGAATTAATTTCGATGGTTGAGGTATAGGTGCCACCATTTTTGCCTACGCCACTCATTACGTAGTTAATGAAAGTGGAATCGCCAGGGGTAATACTAAATGAAGTGACTGAATTGTGAAGCCAATTGACGTTTTGATCAGAAATATACCCTAATGTATTGGAAATAAGCGTTTCAATTGGTGTTTGGTTGGCAGCATAATAACCAAATCCTAAATAAAATACATAACCATCACCATAGCTGCTCATTCCTGCCACTTGGTAACCGCCATAACTCAATAGGCTGGTATAATTACTCGGCGTACCATTAAAATAGAAGAAATTATCTGAAACATTGGATAGCATTGAAGCGGTTATTCCGTTCGTAATTTGGTGATTAGCAACGGTTAAATTTGAATAAGAGTTATAACCAGCGTAGGAGGTATTGTTCCATAATCCGGTATTGGTAGCATAGGCAAAGTAAGAAGAATAAAGTCCACTAAATATCATACTTCCACCATTGGAAACAAAGTTCTGCAAAGTACTAGTAAAGGTTTGATAGGTACTCAAATAGCTTGAGCTTCCCATATAGGGCATAATTACAACATCTTTGCCTGCTAAATCAGTTTGAAGTTGCGTGGCGGTGTAGGCTGATGAATAAGTCAAGGTGTAATTGCTGAACGTGGCATCAAGGGCGTTGGTTAGGTTGGTAGTGTATGTGGAACTAACGCCATAAGTTAGCATGACGACTTGCAAAGAATTGCTTCCGCCTGCGCTGGTAGCGCCGTTGATTGTTCCTGTTAAGGTGGCTCCGCCTAAATTTTTTATTTTTAAAGGTACACTTACCGAATCATTGCAGCCATTGATAGTGCCAAGCAGGCTGGTTGGATGTAATTCGATGCTAGGCATTACTTGTGCTGAGAATGTTTTTACAAGGGTATCGTTAAGCTTGTTTTGGTCTGTAACATTATTAGGAGCTGTAGTCCAAGCTTTGATAGTATGATTTCCGGAGGTGATACTAGCACTGCCGACTAAGATAAAACTATCAATGCTTAATGGAGTTAGATAGCCACTCCAGTTGGAGTTGATGATGGTGCCATTATCAATTTGGTAGTGCAGTCCTGCTAGATATAGCGTGCTGGTTCCCATATTTCTAATCGCTAGTTTAATATTATTAGTGCCGATATTTGTAATTGCATTTGGTTGATTTATAGCATATAAAGCAACATCATTGGCGGCCATGGTGTATTCATCCGCACCAATGTCGGGCGTACTAGTATGTCGTGTTTCTCCATCAATATCAGTGGTGATTCCGCTTACTGGAGATCCTGCATTATTTAATTGTGTATCATAAAGATGAAAATCACCACTACTAATATAGGTTGGATTGACCGTTTTACTGTTTGCATCAAATCCTGAATAATATTTATAATTGGCAAAAGTGTAGCTGCTTCCATTTTGATAAAATGGATTGGCGGCAGTTGAATAAAAATTATTATAATTAGAAGCGGCGGTTAGAGAGTAATAGTTGTATAATACATAATTGGAATTTGCTACGTCAATATTATTGTTCTTAAAAGTTACGTTAGACGAATAATATAGGTAAGCTCCATAATTAGCAGTACTTGTATTCCTGATTTTTATAGTGTTGTAGGAGAAATTAATATAGTCTGATTGATAGAATCTTACACCGTTTGCAGTATTATTACCATTTGTAAAACCAATGTAATTATTGTAGATATCGGTTTTTTCAGAAGCGCTGCTGTTGTAATAGTTTTGATAATAAAGAAAGATTCCATAGGAATTGTAATTGTTGAATATAATTTTATTCTTGGCAATAATGCTAGGACCAGTACAATAATAATTGTAAATTCCATTAGGTGAGTATGTAGTACTTCCATTAGTAATGGTATTTCCGATTATATTAGTTGAATCTCCAGCGTAGGAATTATAAATTCCATACATTACAATATCGCTAATGGTATTATTAAGTATTTGCACCGCAGTATTAAAGGTTGATGAACTGGTTCCATAATTATAAATCCCATTTGCACCGTTAAATACAGAATTGCTTACAGTAATCTGACTACTTTGAGTGATTTTTATTAAAAACTGTTCTGATGATTGTCCATTGACATTAGTTGAATTAAAGATACAATGGTCAATGGTGATATGGTTGGAGTTGCTTGCTGAAATTGCAATGCAATAAATGGTATTGGAGTTGTGCAGTGTTAGATTTTTAAACTTGGTGTGTTTATTGTTTTGCAATTTAAAAACATGATTATTGGTACTGTTTCCATCGGAAGTAAGTATTACATCTGCTGCTGATCCACTTAGCGATTGAAAAGTTATGGTATTTGTACTGCCCTGACCGCTGATAGTTCCAAGATTATATTGACCAGAATAGGTTCCACTTTCAATATTGAAGACCACAGGGCCACAAATACCAAAATTGTTGAGTACGTCAATAGCGCTCTGAATATCGCTAAATTGTGCACTACTGCTGCTGCCTATTAAATAACTTCCTGCTGAGAGTGAGGTGTGGTAATTACTTGTTACAATGGAATCATTATAAGGATTTGGATCAGCAACGGCATTGGCTGTATTTATCCATGCCTTCAACTCATAGGTAGTATCGGCTGAAAAATTATATGATCCTACAACGGAATTGGTCGTATTGAGGGCACCGAGTAGACCAGTCCAACTCAAAGCAGTTTGATTATGCCCGTTTACAGACCAGCCAATATTGGCAGCCGTTAGCGCCGAACTCCCAAAGTTTTTGAGTGTTAGACTGATATTGACCGCACTGCCAGGGCATTGTCCATTGATATTGGCAAAGGTCAAAAGTCCTGCATCATTGGCATAAATTTCATATTCATCAGCGCCAATATCTGGAGTAGTGGTGTTTCGAGTTTGACCATCGATATCAACCGTTATTCCACTAACTGGGGTACCAGCACTATTCAAGCTTGAACCACTTACATGGAGGTTTTCATTGGAGTAAAAGGTAATATTGTTGCTCATTGAGTGGGTATCCATATAACTTGCACTCTGTAGCGCACTGAGCGTTGTTTTTGAGCTTCCTCCCCAACTAGCTATGTATGAGCCTGATGTATAATAATTGTTATAGTCCATGGAGTAGAAATTATTTGTGGTACTATTGTAAAGCGCCCTACCTCCTGCGTTATTAATAATATTATTGTTACGGGCAATTAAATTGCTACCGTAGTAAACATAAAGTCCACTATAACTTGTCGAGGAACCTTGTGTATGGATGCTGTTGAAGTCGAAATTGATGTAATCGGAATAATATAAATAAACCGTATTGCTTGTTTGAGTTGACTGGGTGAAAAAATTATTAGCAACTTTAGAGGGTTGAGACCCAGTACCATCTGAATAATAGCTGTAAAAACAAGTTCCAGATTCTAAATTGACTTTATTTTGCATTACCTCATTAACCAAAGTACAGTTAGTTAAATAAATACCTACTGCACTGGCTGAGAAAGGAGCATGTAATTTATTTGCATTGATTTTGAAGTTGTTGGCATAATAAAAATAAATACCATAAGCTCCAAAATTGCTAATGTCGTTGTTACTTATTTCTAGAATCGTATTTTGAGTGGTGCCAGAGGAATTACTGTAAATGCCATAGGATCCATTTAGTAAGATATTGTTCTTGATTTCTAAATTGCTATTGAAACTTGATCCGCTATTTAAAATGCCAATAACGCATTGATTAGAGCTGACACTAGATGATTCACTTGAGATAAATTTATTTCCATTTAAAGTACATTGAGTAGTTTTTTCGAGACTTGCCACAGTGCTATAAGCACCTCCTAAGGCTTTGAATGTTATGTTTTTAATGGTGATATAGGAAGCGGTGTCTAATCTCAAAACATAATTATCGGCTAAATTATTGGCCTGATATTTAAAAACCACATCATTGAAGTTCCCAGTATAGGAGGTAAAGGTAATTGGAGTTGAGCTGCTTAATCCACTTATTGCGCCTACACGAAATTGCTCCTGGTAAATACCTGTTTTTATTTTAAAGGTAACTGGTCCATTAATGCCACAATTTTCAATTGCTGCTACCGCTGCTTCAACACTCGGAAAATCCGAAGCCGTGTCGTTACCAATAGTGTAGGTTCCGCTATAACCTCCATTACAGATAGCTATATTGGTTCTTAATGTATCGTTTGAGGTAATGGTATCACCAGTGTTTTTCACTACAGCAATACATTGGTAATTCTTAGCGGTTCCCATATCCGCCATATTTGCGATGGTATTAAAACTAACGGTGCTGGTGTTGCCCACGCCAAGACTTCCAGATACCACCTGCGATTTCCAGTTTTGTCCGTTATCAATACTATATTTCACGGTATAGCCACTTTGAGCTGCGGTGCCAACATTTTTTACTTTAAGCATAACGGGCATCGTGCTACTGGTAGTTGATCCGTTCTGTGGAAACATCCATTCATAAAGTGCCAAATCATTTGCAGAGGTGGAATACGTTAATCGTATATTGGGTCGATATTGTATGTAAGAACCTGAGTAAGTAAAAACACTGACAGGTGAACCAGCATTGTACGATGACATATAATTGCTATAATAGCTGCATTCAAAATATGGATAACTACTGTTTCCAGTTCCATGTCTGTTCTCATACGAAATCATTAGGTTGCTGTTGCCAGAGTAGTTAAAGGGTGTTTGAAGCGTTATTTCGACCCAGCCATTTACATAGGTTACCGTCCCATTATATACTAGGGTAGCGCCATTGCTGCTTGGATCAGCATAAGAAGAAGAACTAATGTTGCTTGCGGTTGTTTCTTGAATGTATATTTTTTGATTTGTGACCGTGACGCTACTTCCACTTCCGAAACTGCTTACTTTGTAAGCTAATTTGGTTATATTCTTGGATGTTCCCAGTTCAGAGGCTAAATAGATCGATTGTGACCAACCATAGTTGTAGTATGTTAAGACCGGAATATTATAGTTTGTATAAGTTCCTGTGCCAATCACTAGCTGGTTTTGGGCATTACTCGTCATACTGAGTAGCATTATTATAAACGATAAAATGCTTAATTTTAAGTAGTTGAATGTCATATAAGTGGTTTTTTAATTATAATCTATGGGTTATATTTGGTATACTATTTTAATGAAAATAAAAGCGTGCGAATTTAACAATGAGTCCGATATAAAAACCCCCTTTTTTTTCAAGCTCGTACAAATTCAGAGTTTTGTGTTATCGTTTTTTCTATT
>DYSI01000047.1 GCA_020718275.1 Draconibacterium orientale | reverse complement strand
TGACGAATTTTGCTATAAACTCAATAGAAGGTATTTTGGTGAAGGGCTTTTTGATAGATTACTTATCGCTGTTTCAAATAAACCTGTGGTATGATTAAGGATGAGCATTTCATTTTTTAGTAAATCTATCTATTCAAACTTCAACTTTTTTAATTCATTATCGAAATCCGATTCAATGAGCTTATCTTGTGTAATTCTATATTTCTCAAATTCACCTTCAGCAAGTGCCAGAGCAACTTCATGCGAAATTTTTCCTTGATGATTTAAAATGGCTTTCTCATTAAACTGCAAAAAAGCATCAAGTTTTGCAACCCAATCTTTCATGTTCATCACAACGCCTTTAATTGCTTGATTTTCTGCGTAATCAAGGTACATTGTTACAATCCGATTTAATCCATCAATTTCATTTTCGTTGAGATAATTATTGGCAATACTAATATCTGGTTTTCTAATTATCCCTTTTGGTGCATTTTTCCAAGTGGTTAATCCCATATTTTCTTTTGTACTATCAACCCTTGCTGCTATCAATTCGGCAGCGGTTTGACCGGTTATCGCCCAATGCAATTTATTCTGAACTGTTGCAAAAAATTCTTTGGTGATTTGTTCATCCACATTATAGTCTGCACTGCATTGACAATAAATGTCAGTTATTTTTTGATAAAATCTTCGTTCGCTACTCCTTATATCGCGAATGCGAGCAAGCTGTTCTTCAAAATAATCTTTACCAAATATATTTTTAGGGTTCTTTAGTCGCTCATCATCCATTGTAAATCCTTTGATGATATATTCTTTGAGTCTTTCGGTTGCCCATATACGAAATGCTGTAGCTTTATTACTATTTACTCGATATCCCACCGATATTATTGCATCAAGATTGTAATATTTAACTTTAATATTTTGTATTTTTCCTGACACAGCACCGTGTTGCTTGGTATGTTCCAAAATGGAACTAACCACTTCTTCTTTTAACTCTCCTGTTTCAAAAATATTTTTTAAATGCTTGGTAATTGCTGGACGCTGAACACCAAACAAATCGGCGATTTTTTGTTGCGTTAACCAAATTGTTTCATTTTGCAAATAGATTTCAACCTTTACCTTACCATTGGGTGTGGTATAAAGTAATACTTCGTTGAATCCCTCCCTATTTGATATTTGATTTTTTGCCATTTTAAATTTATATTTTTATTTTTTTCACTCCCCATCCCCCAAAATAACCCCCAACAATTCCGTGCTTTTGATTTTCATTTCAATTATTCTTAAAAACTCATCTTTCTTTACTTCCATCACTGCTAATCTGGGTTGTTTAACCAACCAAATATTTTCTAATTCTTTTTTGGATTTTATTTTGGATAACCAAGCACATGACAATTTTAGAAATATAAACTTATATTATTAATAATCATATTATTATGTTAATAACAATGCTGATAACTTCTAGCTAAAAATGTATTTAAAACTCTGGTATTCTATATCATTAGATGATAATTACGACATAATAATCAATGATATAAATACCAGAGTAGAAAGTAAAATTAGTATTTTAAATGATGCGCTCAGCAATATTTTTGAAGCTAGTTTAAATCTAGCACGAATTAAGTTCATTAGTTTATTTATCATTGCTCATAGCAAAGTACAAACAGTCCATTTTGAAAAGTTGGCTGTTGGGTTTGAGAACAATGCAAAAACATTCTCCTCTCTGCGCCGAATTCAGAGGTTTTCTGCCCATTACTATCTAGACACTGATATAATCGCTCGTCTTATTTTTGCTTTACTTCCTCACCAACCAACCACCTTTTAGGCTTGCCTTAGATAGAACCAATTGGAACTTTGGATATAAGAATATAAATATTTTAGTCTTATCCATTGTTTATAAAGGAGTTGCTTTTCCTATTCTGTTTTCAATGATGAACAAATTTGGCAATTCTTCGACTAAAGAACGAATTGATTTACTGCAACGATACATTCTCTTATTTGGCAGCAATACTAGTGATTGCCTCTTGGCTGATCGTGAGTTTATAGGTGATAAGTGGACGGGATTCCTAAATGATTATCATATTCGTTATTATATCAGAATCCGCGAGAACTTTAAAGTGTTTATACCTCGCAAAAATGACACAATAAAAGCTTCATGGCTTTTTAAGGGTTTAAAAATCAATCAGTTTTACAATTATCCTCATATTTTCAAAATCAATAATCAACTTTGTTATATCTCTGGAAGTAAAGTCTTGGATAACCACGGAAAGCAAGAACTCCAACTAATTATCGCATTTAACAAACCTGAATCAGCCGATGATTTGTATACAGACCGTTGGCAAATTGAAACTGTTTTGGGCATTGAAATCCAGTGGATTCAACATAGAAGATACTCATTTAAGTGAAAAAGATAGAGTTGAAAAATTATTTACCCTAGTGCTAATTGCTTTTACTTGGGCATATAAGATTGGAATTAAATTGAATGATTTAATTCCTATTATTACCAAAAAACATGGTCGAAAAGCTTATAGTCTTTTTAAATATGGGTTAAACTCTTTAACTAAAACAATTAATAACAATGATTTACAAACTTTTTTGAGTTAACTAAATTTTTGACATGGACTTGTCGAATGATATAAAATTAGCAGAAAAGCGAGCGCAAATATTGGACATGGTTGACCAATGGTAGTAAAGCGACCAAACACAGAATGAATTTGCTAATGAAAATAAAATCTACGAACTGGTTTCAATAAATTTGGAATTATAGTTTACCGCATGGATATAAAAAATTTGTATTTTTGAAGTCATAAATTAAAAACTTATTAGCCATGGGAAAATCACAAGATGCCAAGAAAGAGACTAAAAAAGAGCCACTAAAAACTCCAAAGGAGAAGAAAGCAGAGAAGAGAGAGAAAAAACAAAAACAACGTTAGTTTTAATTTTATAAGACAATATCACCCTCCTAAAAATGGGGATTAAGCGTATTAAAAAAACAGAGCTAACATTCTCTTTCATAGATAAATCCGCTGAAAATAAAATAGGTAAATCGAAATATTCGGTTTACCTATATTTTTATAGGCCAATTACTTTTAACTCCGTTCTTCGATTTTTAGCACGGCCTTCCTCCAACTCATTATCGGCTATTGGCATGGTTTCGCCATAGCCTTGGTATACTAAGCTTTTAGCATGCACCCCTTGGCTAAGCAGATAATCATAAACAGACTTGGCTCGTTTTTTAGAAAGTACCAGATTGTCTGCCTCACTACCAATATTATCAGTATGGCCACTTATTTCAATTTTCAAACTTGGATTTGTCCGTAGTAATTCCTTTACTTTTCCGAGCTCCATATACGATTGAGTTTCTAATTCAAAACTCATAGAGGCAAAAAAGATATTTTCAAGGACTATTTTTTGATCAATCTGAAGAGGATTCAAATGTACATTTTTAAGAAAAGGTTTAGAAGAACTAAATTCCCCTTCAACCTTAAATTGCTCTGAATAAAACAGATAACCTTCTTTATTCACATTTAAACCAAGCAAACCTTCATGAGGAATAACCACTAGAAAATCTCCATTAACGGCATCAGATTCAGATTCTACCAATAGCGCTTGCGTATTTAGGTCGTACAATTCAAAATGAGCTTTTAGTGGTTTCTTAGTTTTTGCATCTGCCACCACGCCTTTCATATAATTAACCGATTGCGGGCGAACTTCGGGATACAATTCAAAAGTATAGATATCCAATAAACCTTGACTTGCTTTAGCTTCCGTAGAGATATAGGCCAAATTACCTTTCGCATTGATTATCAAACCTAATTGGTTAGTGTGGTCGTTGATTGGATACCCCAAATTGATGGGTATTGACCAATTTTCTTTAGCGTCCTTATAACTCACATAAAAATCGAATCCTCCCATGCCTTTGTGCCCGTTGGAGGAGAAATATAGACTTTTACCATCGGGATGAATGTAAGGAGTCATCTCCGAACCACTTGAATTTACAATATTTCCAAGGTTTTTAACATTTCCCCATAGTCCATCTTTCAATAATTCTGCGGTCCATATATCAGAATTACCAGAACCTCCAGCGCGATTGCTCACATAATAAACCGTTTTGCCATCCGAGCTAAAACATGGATTTGACTCCCAAGCAGCCGTATTAATCAAGGCTCCCATATTGGTAGGAATACTCCATGTTTTGCCTTTTTTTTCTGAGAAATACAAGTCGCAACGACCAAAGCCATCTTCGCGATAGCAAGCAGTGAAAACCATACTATTCTGATCCGGAGAAATATTCATAGCCCCTTCGTTGCCTGAGGTATTAAAAAGATTACTCATTCTGACCGCTTGTTGCCATTGGCCGTCTTTCCCTTTTATACTTTGATAAAAATCCTCTTCTTCCTTATCTTTTTGATTATCAGAACCGGATACCTTAGGCGTTTTTCGGGTGAAAATTAAAGTCATTTCATCCGTACTTACCGTATTTACATATTCGTCAAATTTAGTATTAACTGCATCTCCTAGATTTATTGGTTCAAAAAGTACCGGATGTTCCACCTGAAAAATACCAAACTCTGCCAATTCAATCGAATAATTAATGGTTTTAACAAGTCGTTTATCTACCTCAGGATGAACTAGATATTGTTTCAAATGCTGATAGGCTTGATGATATTGCCCGAGTTCTAATTCCTGTGTTCCAACGATATACAATACTTTAGGATAGAAATCGGGATTCACTTGAGCGGCTTTGCGATAATAATAAAGTGCTGATTCAGTTTTGCGTTGTTCCTCATACATCTGACCTGCCAATAAATAGGCTTCAACAAAAGTAGAATCATATTCAAGAGCTTGTTTGATGTCAATCATGGCCTCCTTATAGTTTTTATCACCAAAATAAGTCATTGCCCGCTTAAGGGATTTTATAGCTTTTTTTGATTTGGAGGAATATTCTTGGTTTTTTTGAGCAAGTAAGCCATCTTGTGCAAGGAGCACTAAAAAAAACAAGAGGATAAAACGGGAGATTATTAGACGCATGGAACGAAAAATTTGATTAAAAAAGCAATTGAAAAATGGTAATCAAAAATATGACCACAAAGATAGAATTATTAGCTTGCATGAAAAAACAAAGCTAAATGGCAAAATCAACATTACCACCGATGTTTTCTAAACTTTTTACGACCGTATTTATAGCGCTTTTTCGTTGCTTTCTTATACGCATTTGTGCGCATTACCACCTTCTTCTTCTTATTGAATGCTCGAATGGATGGATCTGGAGATTTACCATTATAACGGGGAGTGCCACCCGCGGTCCAATTGGAGGGCAAATTGAAATCGTAGCTAATCCCGAGATTAATCATCCCCAGACTTTCGATTTTGGTACCTTCCACAGGATAAGCATCTAGCTTATTTGTGAGTACAATTTGGCGAGTAATCTCCGCAAAAACTTCAGTTGATTTTTCTATTTTATACTTAACGCCAATACCGAGTGGAACGCATACTTCGGTCATTCTACGAAAAGAGCCACCCCTAGGAGAAATTACATAGCCGGTTGATCCAATCTGTTTGCCTGTCAAAAAATCATAAGCATTTGCCTGGGTTTCAGAATAGCCGATTCCGAGAAAAAAGTAACCGTTCCATACACGATACTTATCAACTCCCAAAATCAAATTTCCAACATCAAGCAGTCCAGAAAGTGTATAAATAAATGAAGTGCCAGCAAAATAAATCTTATCCGATTCTTTGGTACTTTTCATGTTGGTGTACAACAAGTTACCACGAATACCATAATAAGGAGTAAACATCTTGTCCACATAAATGCCAAAACCAATGCGGCGATCCTGATAAAAATACTTGCTGAAAGGCGTATTATTGAGAAAGCTATTGGTTTTATCAGTCATGTCGCCATGAAAATTAGTTGCGCCAAGATAACCATGAATACTCCACTGCTGAGTAAATGAATATGATTGTTGCGCCTCAACTCTGATGGAAATTAAGAAAAGCAAACTAAATAATGAAAAATATAAGGTTTTGAGACGAAGCATATAAAAAAGGGAATCGATATAATTACTATCCAAACAAGCGGCAAATTTAGCAATAAACTTCATTGCTGGAACTTAAAACAATAAAATTGAAGCGTTAAAAATTGATATATTTTTATGTTTTTTTTCAGTGTTGTCAGATAAAACCTACCTAAATAGGCTGATACGCCTGATATATCTAGACCATTTCGGTAAGTCCAAATACGCCGCTTACGAAACTTTTGCAATTTCTAGGATTATTAATTCTCTTCCATTATTAAGCCCTTAACAGGGCAGCCCCGTCAGGCGGTGCATTGAGACTTCGGCGTGAGCTCAGTCGAACGCTTGCCGAAATGGACAAAATATTGGTAGAAAGAATATTACAGTTTGGAAAACAGTCCCGTAGGCGGTGCATTGAGACTTCGGCGTGAGCTCAGTCGAACGCTTGCCTAAATGGACTTAAT
Organism: Draconibacterium orientale; assembly: GCA_020718275.1. Lineage (GTDB taxonomy): Bacteria > Bacteroidota > Bacteroidia > Bacteroidales > UBA1556 > UBA6267. The sequence goes on along the minus strand of DYSI01000047.1, from coordinate 8,676 downwards.
ATAATTTTTTAACGGACAATATTCATTGGGAGATTACAATACCAAGTTAAATTTTACGCAATGATAACATATATTAACTTTAGGATAATTATAGGTAATTGTAATAATTATATTTTTGCAATCATTACAAATACGAACATTATGTTAGTACAAATCGACAATCTTCCTCAATATTTGAAAGCAGCTGGAATCAAACCAAGCGTTCAGAGACTAAGGATTTTTGATTATTTAGTTCATAGTACGGATCATCCGACGGTTGATACCATCTTCATTGCTTTATCGCCAGAATTAAGTACCCTTTCAAAAACCACAGTTTATAACACTTTAAAGATTTTTCAACAATACGGCATAGTGAGTGTAATAAATATTGAAGATCACGAGACCCGATATGATGCTGACACTCGCTTTCACGGGCATTTCAAATGCAACCAATGTGATGATGTTCAAGACTTTATTGTGGATCAAGAGCAACCCATCATAGCAAGTTTACAGCAGCATTTGATAGTTGAATCACACTATTACCTAAAAGGAATTTGTCCAAAATGCAGATTAGATCAAAATAAGTACAACCAAAACCAATTAAACTAAAAAAAACATGGAAAACTTAATCGGGAAAAAAGCGCCAAAATTTGTCGCAAACGCAGTAATTAATGGTGGTGAAATCGTTGAAGGTTTCTCCCTAGAGCAATTTATCGGAAAAAAGGAAGTAATCTTTTTCTTTTACCCTTTAGATTTCACCTTTGTATGTCCAACTGAAATCATTGCATTTCAAGAAAAGATGGATGAATTCGAAAAAAGAAATGTAGCCGTTGTCGGCTGCTCTGTTGATTCAGAATTTTCGCATTGGGCATGGTTGAATACCGAGTTGAAAGATGGTGGTATTAAAGGAGTTAAATATCCATTAGTTTCAGATTTGAGTAAAACTATTTCAGAGAATTATGGGGTTTTAGCTGGCAGTTATGAATATGATGAAGAAGGAAACGCAAGCTTTATTGGCGCGGCAGTTGCTTATCGCGGTCTATTCTTAATTGACAAAAAAGGGAATGTACGTCATAATGTAATAAATGACCTTCCATTGGGACGTAGCATTGACGAAGCCATCCGCATGGTTGATGCATTGCAGCATTTCGAAAAATATGGCGAAGTTTGCCCTGCAGACTGGCATGCTGGTGATCAAGCAATGAAAGCTACATCTGAAGGAGTTGCCGAATATTTAGGAAAAAAAGCTTAATTTTACAAATATTTTAAAACATATTTAATATGAAAATCAACAGATATCAAGACATTTCAGAAATTGAAAGAGAGTCGAAACGCGATTATATCGATCGTCATAGCGCCTTTGTTCATTGTGAAAACGAAGCAAAAGCAGCTGAAAAATTCAAAGTAAAGGTTAAAGTTGGTGATGAATACAAACATCCTGATGATTTTGACCATTATATCCAATGGGTACAGTTATGGGACGGTGAGCGTTTTCTTGCTGAAGCTCATTTTTCTGCTGGCGCCATGGGCAACGCTCCTGCCAATCTAGAAGTAGACTTCTATATTGTTCCTACAAAATCAATGAAACTTATTGCTCATGCTTATTGCACCAAACACGGTTTGTGGCAAAGTGATGAAGTGATGGTTACCGTTAGCTAATTACAAATCCCGAATATATTGATAGCTCTTATCTTCCGATAAGGGCTATTTTTTTGAAGAAATTTTTGATTTGCCCAGCACTTCCTTTATCATACTGAAAGCCAAAACAATTAGTTAGTATTCATATATGCGACCTTTTTAAAACAAGCGTGCGATGTAATAAAACATAAAACTATGCAAATAAGCGCTCGATAATTCTTATCTTTGATTTTTGAATTAAAATCCATAGAACCTATGAAAATCCTAGATGCCAATCAAATACGCGAGGCCGATGCCTATACTATCCAATACGAACCAATTCAATCCATCGATTTAATGGAGCGAGCCGCTCAACAATGTACCGACTGGATTCTTGCCAATTACGATCAGCTAAATAAGGTTATAGTTTTTGTAGGCCTTGGTAACAATGGAGGCGATGGCCTAGCGATTGCTCGTTTTCTTAAATGCGCTGGATATTCGGTGGTCGTTTACATTATCGATTGGGGTGCAAAAACTAGCGCTGATTTTGAAATTAACAAAGCAAGGATAGCAGATTTGCAAATTGAAACCCACACCCTATCCAGCGATTCATTAAACCTTGTAAAATCATCCGATCCAATACTGATTATTGATGCGATCTTAGGCGCTGGATTAAGTCGTACTGTCAGCGACTTTATTGCATCTATAATTCACAAAATCAACGACTTAAACAGTACAATTATCAGCATTGACATTGCCAGTGGCCTGATGATTGATCAAATAAACTCCATAGCCAACAATGCCATTATCCGGCCACAGCACACATTAAGTATTGCATTACCAAAGCTTGCTTTTTTGATGCCCGAAAACGAGATTTACGTAGGTCAATGGCACATTATGGATATTGGCACGCATCCCACCTATCTGGAAAATACAAAAGCTTTTGCTTGCTTATTAGAAAAAGATGAAGTAGCCCGACGCATGAAAGCGAGATCCAAGTATGCGCATAAGGGTAATTTTGGACACGCTTTGCTTATTGCTGGCAGCATGGGCAAAATGGGTGCAGCTATACTCGCAGCCAAGGCTAGTTTAAAATCAGGACTCGGACTTTTGACAGCCCACATCCCTCAATCAGCAGTGCCAATTCTGCAATCTACCATTCCCGAATGCATGCTGAGTATTGATGAATCCGAATTGAATTTTTCCTTTGTCCCTAATTTAGCTCAATATAATTCGATTGGCATTGGACCTGGTATAGGAACTAGTAGTGAAAGCTCAGCCGCACTAAAATTATTGATTCAAAACACAATTATTCCACTCGTTATTGACGCCGATGCAATTAATATTATAAGTGAGAACAAAACATGGCTAGCTTTTTTGCCTAGTGGAACTATTCTTACACCACACCCAAAAGAGTTTGATCGGCTGGCGGGTAAATCGGCTGATAGTTTACAAAGGATTCACAAACAAATCGAACTAAGCCGCAAATATCAAATTTTCATAGTTTTAAAAGGAGCCTACACGAGTATCAGCACTCCCGATGGGCAACTGTTTTTCAATGCTACTGGCAATCCAGGAATGGCCACCGCTGGTAGTGGCGACGTACTAACAGGCATTATTACCTCTTTAGTAGCGCAATCGTATGACAACCTATCAGCCTGTTTATTAGGAGTTTACATTCATGGATTAGCTGGCGATTTTGCAGCGATGGAATTAGGATTTGAATCAATGATTGCCAGTGATTTAATAAATAATTTGTCAAAAGCCTTTATACACCTGCATTTAAAACTAGATTAATCCAAGCGTTTAATAAAAAAACTAACATTAATCATAATTTGAAACTATTTATAAATTTTCCCCTCAAGCTTACTTAATTTTGTGGGGTAAAACATTAAAGCAAAACTTATGAATCTTAAGTCAAATTACATGGGCATTGAGCTCAGTAATCCCCTTATCATCGGCGCAAATAACCTTGTTACAAAAGAGTCAAACCTCGTAAAGATGGAACAAATGGGCGCTTCAGCCATAGTTTTTAAATCCCTTTTTGAGGAGCAATTGCATCTCGAGAATCTTGACTTTGGCAATACGATGGATTCTTATGCTGATATACACCCCGAAATTACACAACCCATTTTCAATTTGGATTTCAACACCCCAAAAGAATACTTGTATCAGCTCAAAAAAGCTAAGAAAGCCTTAAAAAAAATCCCACTATTTGCGAGTTTAAATGCTGTTTACGACGAGAGCTGGGTAGATTATGCTATCAAAATTGAAAAAACAGGCGTTAATGGAATTGAACTAAATTTCTATACAGTTCCCAAAGAAATGAATTCAATTGGTGTGGATATTATTGATTTCCAATTAAAGACTTTGCAAAATATTCGCCAAGCTGTGAAATTGCCAATTGCTGTAAAATTAAGCCCCTATTATTCTAATCCACTAAGCGTGATTCGACAAATGGACAGCATAGGAGCCAATGGATTCGTATTGTTTAATCGATTCTTTCAGCCAGATATCGATCTCGAAAAAGAAGAAATGTTTTTTCCCTATAACCTATCCTCCGAAAATGACTACCGACTATCGATGCGATTTTCGGGCCTTTTGTACCAAAGGATTGAAGGTAGTATTTGCGCAACCAATGGAATTTATACTGGTTATGATGTTGCTAAATTACTGCTAGTTGGAGCAGATACCGTGCAGATAGTGAGCACTTTATTCAAAAACGGAATAGGACAAATACAAACCATTTTGCAACAATTAACGCAGTGGATGGAATCCAAAAACTACCATTCTATTGATGATTTCAAAGGAAAACTTTCGAGTAAAAATATCAAAGACGAGTTTGCTTACACCCGAGCTCAGTACCTCGATATTTTACTTAATTCAAATGAAATCAATAAGAACCTAAAAGTTTTAGGTGAATAAATTTATCGTCAATCACTCAATTTTTACCTAAAAAGCTAAATTCAATGAAAGCCAATTGGAAATTATATCATTTTTTTATCGCAGTTAGTCTGCTCTTAAATATTCAATGTATGCAATCACAAAATCAACCAAAATATAACTTATTAACCAAAGAAGAAGAAAGAGTCATTGTAAACAAAGGCACTGAGAAACCCTTCACGGGCGAATTCTACCAACATAATGAGGAAGGTACTTATCTATGCAAACGCTGCGATGCCCCCTTGTATCAATCAAATACAAAGTTTGACGCCCATTGCGGATGGCCAAGTTTCGATGATGAAATTGATGGCGCAGTGATTCGCAAAACTGATGCCGATGGTCACCGTACTGAAATATTATGTGCCAATTGTGGCGCTCATTTAGGACATGTGTTCGAGGGCGAAGGATTTACAGAAAAAAATACAAGACATTGTGTCAATTCTATCAGCCTGAACTTTAAGCCATTAATTGCCACTAAAAAGATTGAAAAACAATCAACAAGCGACACTGCAGTTTTTGCAGGAGGCTGTTTTTGGGGGATGGAATACTATTTTAATAACGCAACAGGCGTGATTGAAACCACCGTAGGTTATATTGGTGGACATGTTGACAAGCCTACTTACGAGGATGTATGCAGCCATAAAAGTGGTCATATTGAGGCAATTGAAGTGGTTTTTAATCCGCAACTGACCACTTTTGATACTTTAGCGAGGCTGTTTTTTGAAATTCACGATCCCACTCAAATAAATCGCCAAGGACCTGATGTAGGGGAGCAATATAAAAGTGCAATTTTTTATCGCAATGAAGCGCAAAAAGCAACTAGCTTGTACTTAATTCAGTTACTAAAACAAAAAGGCTTTAAGGTAGTGACCGAACTAGTGCCGGCAACTCGGTTTTGGCCTGCCGAAACATACCATCAAGATTATTATGACAAAAAAGGAAATCGCCCCTATTGCCATTTTTATCAAAAGAAGTTTTAGTTTTAAATTGATTGCGTTAAGGCTTAACCGTTGAAAATTGATAATAATTTCCTTCGGGTTCATCAGCATGACGAAACTCCATTAAAGTATCTTCAATTTTTGAAAACCAAATATTATAAGGTTGTAAGTTCTGAATGCTTATGGTCATCGAATCGTTTTCAATCCAAACATAAGTCCCTAAAGATGGTGGGTTGGTGATGACAATAGTTCCATCTGAATTAAAGAAATGATCGCCCATGCCTTGATTATTAATATTATACCACCATTTATCATATAATAAAATATGTTTGTCAGTGGGCTTTTCTTCATCAGTCGACTTATTACAGCCAAGCTGAAGCATTGTCAGTAATATCATTGAGACAATAAGTATAGATGGTTTCATTGCATAGAGGGCTAAAATTCAGAAGTCATTGATACGATAAAAATCTACTTAAGATACAATAAATCAGCTTTCTATTTTAAATTTCTACTAAAAGAAATGATGATATATATTTCCTCACAGCTCATTGACAAACACTTGTTTGATTGATTTATTTCGAGCACTATAAATAAAAATCAAAACACATGAACGAACAAACACTAAAAAATGTATTTACCCTTATTATCAAAGAAGAAAAGGTAAAAAGTTTAGATCATAATATTGTAGAAAATTCCGCTGTAATTGAAATCGATCAACCTTTTCCAGGTTATTACTCTAGCCCTGATTTTATCCATTCAGAATCAAAGCCTCAAACAATTTTTATTGCCCTCGACGATCGTGTAGAATTAGATTTCTTTTATCGAAAAATAAGCCGAATAAAAAAATACAGTGCCTATCACTTTGTTGCAGACTTAGCAGAATTAATCATTGCAGATCAGGTCTATCATTGTGTAAGAATTAACGAACTAGAAACCTATGAATCAATTTCCGATATAGAAAAGTATTTTTTGGATGAAGGTTTTATCATTCGCAAATTCAAAAGTATTTCAAATAATGCCCACATTAAAATATACAAATTTGCCAATTATCGAATTGAAAACGGCCTATATTATTCTGATCGAAAACCTGATTTTATTTATTTCGAGGTTCCTTCCATAATAGCATGGCAAAAGTTAGAGCAGATCACTATAAAAATACGAAATATTTTTTTCAGAAAGAAATTTGATGCTGCTCTTGGCACATTAATTTACCAAGGCCTTGTAACTGATATTGTGAGAATTTATGCAAAAAATCTCGATGAGTCAGAAGTACAACAGCTAAGAGAAATGTACTTAAAAGCCATTAACAATACCTAAATGGGATAACAATATCAAGAGAAAAAAAACAAGCAAAAGCTTAATTATGAGTTATTTGACGCATTTTGATATAGAGTTCTATTTCTTGGTTTCGATAATCAAAATCTTCAATAAGCAGATTATCAACAAAATAATCATAGAAACCATTTCGCTTAAAAACTAAACGATATTCGCCAGGTGGTAAGATGAGTGCGAAGCTAGCATTGCGTTCTTTAACAATAAATTGTCCTGCCGATTCACCAGTTTTTTTATTGATAGCTTTCATACTTATATCCAACTTTTCGTGTGGTATCTTATTCTTTTTCAGATAAGTATACGCGGCTACACTATCTTTTTGCTTAAGCAAAAGGCGTTTAAATTCAATATTTATTGGAAAATTCAGCGTATCGATGTGCGCATTTCGTTGCTCAATTAGCGTTGTAAAAAGAAGTGAATCTTGATTTTGAACCGATCCTCTCACAACGGTCATTAAGGGCATAACATCCTTAAAAACAACTCGATAAATATCTAAATCACCAAAACCATTTTCACGCAGACTCGATATATAAGCATAACGCCCATTCGAGTTAAAGCTAATTGTTTTGTCATCTAAAGTGGTGTTAACAGGATAGCCCAAATTCTTAGGTTTCCCAACTACCACGCTATCAGACCATTCAATTTCACATTCCATCAAATCGTAGCCCCCTATGCTATTATGTCCTTTGGTTGCAAAATAGAATTTCTTGGCTTTGGGTTCAAAATAGGGATAACTATCGTCGTATATGGTGTTGATGGTGGAATCGAAAGCTTGTGGCTTAGCCCAATAACCAGTGGGTGTTCGCTCGGAATAAAATAAATCTAAATCATTTGCATTTTCACGATTACTTTTCATTGAAAATATAAGTAATTGATTATCCGGACTTATCATCAAATTCTTGACATAAAACATATCAACCCCATCAATAAGGATTGGAATTACTTGAGAATAAGATTTACCTTTCTTAGTGTAAATTTGTTGAACCTTCTGCTTAGCCAATAGATCCTCGGAATAAATATTTAAGTTTACTGCATTTGCAGAAAGGTAAACGGGAATTTCGATGTTTGCAGTGTTAATAAGAGAGGAAAATCTTTTTCTTTTAGTCCAGTGTCCAAATTTAAAATCCGAGAAATATAAATCAGAAGCATAATAACCGTCTTCATGGCGATAAACACCAGCATTGGTACTGCTTTGAGAAGCGAAAACGATGAATTTTTCATTGAAATTAATGAATGAACTAAACTCAGGGAATTCAGTATTTATCTCTTTGCCTGCATTGATTATTTCGACATTTACAGGAGATTTGAAAGCCAATTCAGCATTTGCAAGCATTTCAAGCATCCGTTCTACCGGCAGTTCATGCTCATCTTTCACTTGGCTTGTCTGGAACTTTTTAAAGGCATCTTCAGCTTTATCAAACTGATTTGTAGCTAAATAAGCCTCGCCTAAATCATAATAATAGCTTGGATTTGCCTTCGGATTCTCTAAAACTTTTAAAAAATATGGAATTGAAGCCGCTTTATCAACATTGAGATGCAAATGACAATAGCCAATTCCCCAGCGATAATAATCATTCTCAGGTTCATCCCGCAACAAGGCTTGAAATTCGGCCAATCCATCGTAATAATTACCGAACTTTAGACAATATTTGGCAAATAATGGATCTGGTTTTGTCCCCTTAGTCATAATCTGCGAATTTCCTAAAATGCTAATAAACAATAACATAGATAAAATGCTAGTGGTTTTAGAAATTAATATTTTCAAAAATGATAAAATCATAATTAGGGATAAAAATAAGCGTCAAATTTAAGATTTAGCTTTTGTGTAACAGCTAGTTTTTATTAACAATTTATTTTATTTATTAAT
>DYSI01000046.1 GCA_020718275.1 Draconibacterium orientale | reverse complement strand
CGTATGATTTATTTTTACAATTTAAAGAAAATGCTGTTAATATTAGAACTTAGCCTTGTGGATTAATTGATAATAAATCGGTAGAATTGAAGTGTGGTACTGTATTGAAAAATATCTTAGGGAGATATTTTTCTTCCTTTTTAGTGAAATTTTGGTCGTGTTGCTGAAGGTTATTGCCAAAGATACGGTATTGATGGAAGTTAATAATAGAATATAAGGCAATGTTTGCCAGCGCAAAGGACAAAATAAATACTAAGGCTTTCTTTCTATAATTAAAACGCATTCGATTATTTGGATTTGAAAGGTGCAAAATTAGACATTCTATTTCAATTCGTAAACGTTTATGTTTTGACATTTCTCAGTTATTAGAAACTGATTGCGCATTCAAATCTCTATTTGAAACAAGCACACTCCTCCTAGAAAATCATTTCTATTTTCGTTAAAATTTGTTTAAGTGATCAGCATCGTCTCGTGAATTGAGAACAATTGTGTACTTTTACACGCAATTTTTAAAATACATTACATTAATCAATTTAAAAGCATTAGAAATGAATAAAAAAACTTGGATAATTATCGGGATCGTTGTGGTGTCATTATATGTTCTTTATCGCATTTTTGCTGGTTCATACAACAATATGGTCAAAGCCGACCAAAATGTAAAAGAGCAATGGGCTAATGTGGAAAACGTTTATCAACGTCGTTCTGATTTAATTCCCAATCTAGTAAATACAGTAAAAGGATATGCCGAGCATGAAAGTTCTACTTTAACTGGCGTTATCGAAGCTCGCTCAAAAGCAACCAGTGTAAATATCGATGCCAGCAACCTCACCCCTGAAACTATGGCTCAGTTTCAACAGGCACAAACCGGAATAACGCAGGCTCTCTCAAAATTGATGGTGGTGATGGAAAGCTATCCCGATCTCAAAGCAAATCAAAATTTTATTGAATTGCAAGCTCAACTCGAAGGAACAGAAAATCGAATCGCCACTGAAAGACGTAAATTTAATGAATTTGTTAAAGTGTTTAATAATACGGTAATAGGTTTCCCAAATAGCTTGTTTGCCAGTATGTACGGATTCAAAGAGAAATCGTTTTTTGAGGCAGAGGCAGGTACTGAAAAAGCCCCAGAGGTAAAATTTTAATTGATAATAAGATGTTTAACAAAGCTTGGCTAAATGCCGATCAGAAAAAACAAGTTGAAGCTGCAATCAAGGAAGCTGAGCTTAATACTTCGGGTGAGGTAAGGGTTCATATTGATGGTTATTGTAAAGAAGAGGTGCTTGATAAGGCAAGTTTTTGGTTTGAAAAACTAAATATGCACAAAACGCAACTTCGTAATGGGGTACTGTTTTATTTGGCTATCAATGATCGAAAATTCGCGATTCTTGGCGATGCTGGTATCAATGCTAAGGTAGCCCCAGATTTTTGGGATACGATTAAAGATAAAATGCAATTAGCCTTTAAGAATGGAAATTTTACCGAAGGTTTGGTAGAAGGTATTCTGACCGCTGGCATGCAACTTAAAACCCATTTTCCCTATCAAAGTGACGATAAAAATGAATTGAATGATGAAGTTTCCTATGGTTAAAGTAGTATCGCTAGCTGTATTGTTTTCGCTGCTTTTGTCCGTTTTGGCGACGCAAGGGCTGGACACAAAGCCGCTTTTTGAACAAAAGCCAGTGCAATCCTTAGTTCAGGATTATGCCCAGTTGCTTAGTCCTCAAGAAAAGCAAGAAATAGAGGCTAAACTCAATCAGTTGAGTATGGAAACGTCTACGCAAATTCTCATAGTTACTGTAAATGACCTTTTTGGGTATGATAAAAATGACTACGCCTCACGATTAGGTCAAGCTTGGGGAGTTGGTGGAAAGGACGACAATGGATTGGTATTGTTGATTTTACCCAAAACAGCTAGTCATAAAGGCGAAGTTTCCCTTCAAACAGGTTATGGTATTGAAGGACTCATTCCTGATGCTATTGCCAAACGTATTGTTGAGGTGGAGGTTATTCCTGCATTCAAACAAGGTCATTTTGCACAAGGGATTAATCAGGCTATAAGTGTAATTGTATCACTCACAAAAGGTGAATTTACAGCTGATAAATATATGGCTGAACATAAACCTAAAAGTGGATTGGCAGTTCTAATAATTTTGGTAATTATTCTTGCTTTTATTATGATGTTTTCTCGCGGTAAATCTGCTCAGTCAAATCATCTAGGCGGTAATCTTCCTTTTTGGCTCGCTTTGGGTATGATGAGTGGCGGAAATCGCGGCGGTGGTGGCGGTGGATTTGGCGGCTTTTCCTCAGGAGGTGGTGGATTTGGTGGCTTTGGCGGCGGCGGTTTTGGTGGTGGTGGTGCTGGCGGAAGTTGGTAATGCTTGCATAAGATTTAATACTGAACCATCATTATTTCAGTTTATTATTCGCTATTAGCCTATTATTCAAGACATTTAAGATTTTGATTTTCAATAATATAAAATTAATTTCTTGCGCGTTTTATTTTTTAATCCCTGTTTCCATTCAGGGATTGCAAAATTGTTTTTCACCTTAATAAAAATTTACATGACCACTTCTGAAATACTCCAAGCGCTGGAGAAGTACGGCGATGCTAAAACAAAAAAAACACTAATAAAGCATGGTGCCAAAGAACCTTTCTATGGAGTCAAGGCTTCTGATTTAAAGATCTTAGTTAAAAAAATAAAGAAAAACCATTTATTATCGCTCGAACTATACGCCACTGGCAATTCTGATGCAATGTATCTTGCTGGTTTGATTGCTGACGAAAATAAAATTTCGGAAGCTCAATTGAATGATTGGCTGGACAAGGCTTATTGGTATTATTTGAGTGAGTACACTGTTCCTTGGGTGGCTGCTGAGACTCCTTTTGGCTTTCAACTAGGGCTGAAATGGATTCAGTCTGATATTGAAAGAGTAGCAGTAGCTGGATGGAATACTTTGTCGAATTATGCAAGCTTGAAAAAGGATGAAGATTTGGATTTGGAAAAGTATTCTGAATTGCTCGAGCTCGTTTCCCTTCAAATTCATACTGCTCAAAATCGTGTTCGTCATACCATGAATGGTTTTGTAATTGCGGTAGGTACTTCGATCAAGAGTTTGACTGAAAAGGCAATACTTGTTTCAAATAATATTGGAACCGTGCAGGTGGATATGGGTGGTACTAGCTGCAAGGTTCCCTTGGCAATTGATTACCTGCATAAAAATATCGCTAGTGGGCAAATTGGTAAAAAAAGAAAAATGCCAAGAGGATAGTGATTGGCTTAGATGATTATCTTTTGCGCCTTTACAATTATGCGTTCATGCGATTGCAAATTATATCTCGAAATTTTGCTGGCTGATGTTGGTTACAAATAAAAGATGAAATTACCTGAATAGCCAAGTTAAATGATTGAGAAACAGTCTCTCTAATCGGCAATTTAGTGGAAGTCCGTGGATCTAATTTTGGTCAAAAAACTTCATATTTCAAGCGGTTGATTCAATCAGTTCTGATGATAAAAACTTCATAAATTTAATTATGAAGTTTCTTTGAGAATTGAATTAGAATATATGTGTGCAAGCTATTATTTTTTCATAGATAGAATTCCAACCGCACAACCCGGTCGTCCATCAAGAAACGAAATATAGATTTTATAAATCGCTGTTTTGCTACAATAAAATTCAAAGGCTTTAAAGTCGGTTTTGGTTTCGGCTTGGTAGGTGCTGGCTACAAGCTTTGTTCCGTCGTAAAGTTGCAAAATAGCTTCCCCTTCAAAGTCCAGCGCACTACAAACATCTAGTCGATATGTATTTCCTTTGCTGAGTAGTACAGAATATCTGGCAACAGGAATTTCAGCCTTTGAAGGCGCTTTGCCAAGTTTAGCTTTGTAATTTAGCAAAAAGATAAAATTGCTATTGATGTTTTGGCAACAGTTGGTTACTAAAGTAGCATCGCATTGCGAGAATGCAAATGATTTTGCAATCAACAATAAAACCATGATGCTTAATATTTTTTTCATATTTAATTGTCTCCTATGCTTTTACGTTAATCATTTTATTTCTCAAGGCAGTAACTTCAAGCCCAATTTTGGATATTAATTCATCAGTGATATTAACTGTACTCGTCGAAGTTTGTGTAATTACCAACATTCCATTCACCACTTTCGACTCTGGTTGGGCGTCTACGTTCACAATACTTACTTCTTGGTAAAGGGTTTGTAGTTTTTTCAAATCAACTAATAATTCAGCAAAACGTGGGTCACTACTATAATTTTCTATGATGATTACTAGATTGTTAAGTATAATTTTTTGTTCTCCAATTCGCTCCGCAATCTTTTTGTTGGACTTGCTTTTGTAAACTTGAGTCGCTAAATAGGTACTTTCGAGCCATACGCCTGAAACGATTAGCGCACTTACGTTGGTTCTGCTGTTAGCTCTCAAATATTCGTCCATATCGTTAAAACTTGATACGCTGGTGAAGATAAGTGAGTCTAAATTATTAGAGTTGTTTGCCAAACGCTTTAATAATTCAAAGTCGAAAAATTGTCCTACTTTCAATTTATCTGATAAGTCGTTGATGGCAGAAACGGTCGACATTACAGAGCCAGTTTTTTCGTACAGATTCAAATAGCCGAGGTCTGTTCCTAGTAAACCTAAATTAATGGCACAGTCGAAATCGCTTACCAAATCATCAACATGCTTGGTTGAAACAATATATTCTTTGTTAAAAGGGACTTTTTCTTCTAAAAGAAGGGAGGCTATTTCAATTGGTGAGGAGACGTTTTCAATTAATTCCTCCATGCTTTCTTTGGCGACCCCAAATGATTCAGGTGCAATTACCGTGTCTACACTTGATAAATCCTCCTCGTTTTTATTACCGGAATTGGAGCACGACATCAGCAATCCGCCGAAGAATACTAAAAAGATTATTGGTTGCAGTTTCATAGGTTTTTTGGTAAATTATTTTCTTAGGTTGAATCTATTTTTTAGTTCTGGGCTAATTTTAAATTGAATTAATTTCCGAAGTCCGTCCATTCGTAATACGATAAACATCACCATTATCATGAGCCAAATTATACTCATATTGAAATAAAATGTTTCATAAAACTTTCCGTAAAAATGTTTCCGAGCTGAAAACAAGTGCGACCGAAAGTCAAAAAGGTGGTCATAGGTTGGGTCTGCATAGATGGCATCAACATGCTGAATCAGCTGATTATTTGAATTTAGAATTTTGTTTTTTTCGTAAAACTGGGTAACAATATCGCTTACAGCCTCATTATGATATTTGTCGCGCAGGGCATAATATTTATCTTTTTCTTTCATCAGATACTGATTCAATTGCAAACTCAATCGGTCGTGAGCCATCGTAAATTGCTGATTGAAGGTATCTTGTAGTTGATTTATAAATTTTTCGTAGGATTTAGCTTGGGCAACATTAAAATTACTTGCATCTGATTTTTCAAAATTTGGTATTCTGAATTCAGGAAAGTGTTGGATTTGCTTATGATATTCGTTTTTTAACAATTCGTATGCATTCTTATAAGCGGGTGTGTTTTTTGTATTTTTGGATAATTCTATGACAATATCGAGGTATTTATTTAACTCTGGAACATAGTACACTTGATAAAAGTCGGCTTTACTTTCCATTTTTTCCAAGTCATAGAAATATTTTTCAAAACGATTATTCACAAATTGGTGCACCATCAAGCCTTCATAAGCCCATTTGCTGGCCATAAATTCGGCAATAATCGGTACTTTGTCGCGGCGAACAATACTTTTATTCATTTTGTCGAAGCTAAACATCGCGCCGCCAAGCACCATTTGAGGTATTATGATGAGTGGAATAATAATGTAAATGGTGACTACGTCGTCAAAACTTGACGAAATAATAAGCCCGACCACATTAGCGAAAAAGGAAATGGAGAAAAAAGCTAGCCAATAACTAAAAAGCATTCCCTCGATGCCGAAGATGGCATTTCCGATGCCTACAAATAAAATGGCTTGGATGGCTGAAATGAGTAGCAAGATGCTCATCTTAGCTATCAGATAGGCCGATTTGCTAAGGTTCAAAAAAGCTTCCCGTTTTAGTATTTTACGATCTTTAAAAATCTCTTCAGCACTGATAGTTAGGCCTATAAACATGGCTACTATGATGCTCATGAAAATATATTGAGGTAGGTTTTCGTTTAATCGAAAAACATATTGGTCGCCCGAAGGAATATATCGAATGATATAGGTGAGGATAAAGGCTAGTAATGGCGCTTCTAAAAATGCAATTATTAAATAGGTTTTATTGCTTAATTTACTTCGCAAATCACGCTGAAAATAAATGAACGTTTGTTTTATTTTACTAGGAATTACTAGGTTTTTTGGTGGTTTTGTTTTTTCAGTTTTTGGCGGATTTTCTCTTTTGTTAGCTAGATAAAACTGATGCCAATCTTCTGGTGATTTCTTTCGATGTGAACTGTAATTCCCGTATTCATCTACAATTTCACTATGAACAATATTGAATATTTGTTCCGCATTTACATTACCACAATTGCTACATTGTGCTTGATGGTGAGATACTTGTCCGTCCTTTTCTTTAAAATAACTAATGATGTCAACAGGATTTCCGTATTGAATCATAAAGCCACCTTCATCGAGCATTATCACCCGGTCAAAAATCTTGTAAATATCAGATGAGGGCTGGTGAATGACGACGAAAATTAATTTGCCTTTGAGGGATAATTGCCGCAAAAGATCCATCACATTTTCCGAATCTCGCGAAGAAAGGCCGCTAGTTGGCTCATCTACAAAAAGTATTGAGGGTTCGCGGATTAATTCTAAGGCGATATTGAGTCTTTTTCGTTGTCCACCGCTAATAAGTTTATTTAGTGGGCTACCTACGGCAAGGTTTCGGATTTCATATAATTCCAGTGATTTGAGGGTTTCATCAACCAGCAAATTAATTTCAATCTTTGTTTTGTTTTTGAAGCAGAACAGGGCATTGTAATAAAGGTTTTCGTATACTGTGAGGCTTTCAATTAATAAATCGTCCTGTGGGATAAGCCCAATAACGCCCTCCAGTTCCTTGGGATTTTTGTACAAATCAATCCCATTGATGGTAATGATGCCTGCCTGAGGTTCTATGTTGCCTGCTAAAATATTTAGTAAGGTAGATTTCCCCGAACCCGAAGCGCCCATAATACCGATTAGGGAGTTTTGTTGTTCAATGATATCCAGAGGCTGAATCCCAAATTTGCTATTTGGAAAACAATAGCTGATTTGTTTGGCTTCGAAACTTATGCGTTGATGCTGTGAATCGCGATTGTACCGCTCAAAAATGTCGGTAAAATAAATGGGTTTACCAGTGGGCAATTTCAAGGTGCTTCCTGGGTTGAAAATAGCGGCTTGTTTCGGCGTTAAGGGTAAACCATTAAGCATCAACTCATGATTACCGTCATATAAAACGATAATAAGGTTGGCACTGTTGATCTTTAGAAATACTATTTTAGAATCAAGCCCTTTTACTTGGATATGATTGTTGGTTTCGGATTCATTTTGGTCAATCCAAATATAATTAGGCTCATCGCTATAGTTTTGGTTAGTACCAAAAATAATCTTGATCATTTGCTCATACTCCTTGAGGTCAATATTGAAAACCTCTGCAATGGTATGAATGATTCCCATTCGTTGTTTCCCTAACTCGGATGCCGAAACCATTTCGAGTAGGCGAATTGTACTGATTATTTTTTGACGATGATCTAATGTTTTGTTGATTCGCTTACAAATCTTTAGAATGCGCACCGAATCAGTTACCGAAGTGAGTTTTGAATTGGTTTTCTCACTTGATTTTGGACGGTCTTCAACTAACTTTTCGTCAAAAAGCTTGAGGTAAGTATCTACATCTTTGGGATGAACCTGCTTAATAAGAAAATTCTCAACATATTGGCGCTCAATGTCAGTATGCTCATTATCTTGCTTAGCGACAATGGCAAAAAGTTGCATTAGAGCCTTTAGAATTTCCTCACTCATAGTTAATTATTAGTTAGTAGGTGAGTAGGCTAAAGGGCACATCAACAAGCTCAGCGTATTCTTCTCCAGCTTCGGCCATGTCTTCATCTTCCTCGTCATGATACCATTTGATAATGCACTCTTTTCCATCTTCTACCATTTCTTCTAAAATCAATAACATATCCAGCAGCAACTTAGAAGAGGCTGTGTTGAAATAATTCAACTTGATATGCATTTCGGTGATTTTGTTGGGGTTCTTAGCGTAATTTCTCAACCAATCGATAATTGGTTCATAGAATAATGCTGCGTCTTCTGGTAATGATCTGCCCGAAACTTCAAATATGTCATTTTCAGGGTCAAAAACGATTCTTGGAGTATCCTCCATTGCTTCTATTTTAATGCTATTCATGGCTTATTCGTTATTATTTCGTGGAATTTGGGTTGTAAGTATAAAAAAGGATACGTTATGGGTAATTGGCTTAAACTCATAACCTAGTGCTTTGCCTGATTTTCTTGCAATATCAATAAAACCAAGACCGGCGCCTCCGCGCTCTGATATTTTCCCTAGTTTCATTTGCTCTTTGTGCAAGCGTTTTAGACCATCTTTATCCAAGATATTGATAGTATCAATTAATTCAACCATCGAACGAATATCTTCGTTATGCACTAAATTACCGGCGATGATAAAATAATCTGTGGTGGATTTGGCAATTAAAAAAGTGCCAATCCCTTTTGTATCATCCAGACCTTCAATATTCTGTGCATGCTTACTGATGTTTTGTAAACTCTCTACAATAATATGAAACACTTTCATCTGTAGATTGTTTGGCTCTGATTCTTTAGCCATATTATCTTCAGTAAGCGCTGTAAAGGCTTTGGTGATTTGATGAGTAACTTCTCCTTCATAGATTAAGTGAATTTGATTGATTTGCATCTTGCGATAAAAATCAAACACGTAATCATGAAAGATTTCATTCATGAGCTTTTTTTCCATAGCATTTTTAATTTATATATTTATATTTCAACTCCAATAAGTAAAATATCGTCAATTTGTCGGTAACTCCCTTTCCAATTATTTAGTTTTGTTGCTAAATGTTCGTGCAATTCTTTCATTGGAGTGGTGGAGTAGTTTTGTACACATTCACGAATTTGATTTTCTTTAAATTTATCTAAACTTCCTTCTTTGAATTGGTCGGTAAGGCCATCACTAAAAATGAAGATTCTATCGCCTTTTTGCAGGTCTATTTCGTGCAAGCTAAATTCTTTGCTTCGCTTTTTGGACATAACCCCACCAATGGCTCGTCTGTCGCCACTAAAATGCATGAGCTCGCCATTACGCACTACATAAAGTGGGCGATGAGCCCCAGCATAATATAATTTACTCAAATCAGGGCTAAATTGACAAAAAGCGATGTCCATTCCATCACGGGTGCTTACATTGCCATTATCTTGTTGTAAAGTGGCTTTTACTTGATGATCGAATAACTCAAGAATTTCTGCCGCTTTGGCGGTGGTATTAATACTAACAATATTGTTTAATAGAAAATACCCGATGAAACTTAACAGAGCTCCTGGTACTCCATGTCCTGTACAATCTACTGCGGCAAGGTAAATTCCATGTTGGGTTTCTTTGTACCATGGGAAATCACCACTTACTACATCTCGAGGAACATAATAAACAAAGGAATCAGCAAATTTCTTATTTAATATACTTGGCTTAGGTAAAATGGCCGTTTGGATTCGTTGGGCGTAATTGATGCTTTCGGTAAGTTTATTGTTTTTTTCAATAATTTCTTTCTCAATGGCTTTTATCTCAGTTAAGTCATGAGCGACTACCAAAATGGTTTCTAGTTCTTTTTCGTCATTATATTCGGGAATAGAACTAACCTTCAGTATTTTTTCCTTTTCAAGGGTTTTGATGGTAAATTCTATTTCCAATTTTCGGAGTCTCTCAATAGTAGAGTCTATTCTTTCGTGTAGAAATTCCACCAAATTAGCACTAATGTCTACCTCATCAATATTTTTTCCTTGCAATTCGGTTGGCGAATAACCGAGGTATTCTTGTACTTTAGGATTGCAGTAGTGGAATTTCCCTTTTTTGCTGAAGCGGATTATCAAATCAGGACTATTCTCAGAAAGCGCCTGCATTTGGCTCTTTAGTCGTCGATCTTTTTCTGCTATTCGTTGAATGCTAATATCTCGTGTATTGAAAATCAATCCTCCAATGGCAGGATTATCAAGCATATTTCTACCAGTGGTTTCCACATAAACTTCACTTCCGTCTTTTTTAAGATGTTTAAAAGTGTAGCTTAATGTTTTTTGTGGGTTATTATATAATTCAATGAAACTCTCTTTTACTTTGCCTACATATTCTTTATGGATTTTATTGATGGAGGATTTTCCTAACATTTCAGTTGGTGAAAATCCTAAAATCTGTTCAACCGAAGGGCTAATATATTTTATTCTTCCTCGATCGTCGTAGATTGAAATAATTTCAGAGGCGTTTTGGAGCAATGAATGCAGGCGTGTTTTGGAGGCTTCTACTTCCTGAATTTGTAATTCGAGTTCTTCATTACTTTTGGCAAGTTCTTCATGGGTCATGCGCATTTCTTCAGCACTTTGATGCAGTTCTTCTTCGTTTTCGCGTAACTCTTCGGTGAGTATTTGTGCTTCTTCGAGTAGCTTTTCTGTCTTTTCATTTACGCTCACACTAAACAGAACCTGCCCTATGATGGGTCCTAATTGCTCAATTAATTCAATGACTTTCGATGGGATATGATCTTGAATATTAGCAACTTCAATTACTCCTTGTATCTGTTGCTCACTTATCAATGGCATAATAAACAAGCTGCCTGGCTTTTTATCTCCAAGAATTCCTGAGGTAATACTCACATATTCGGCAGGTATTTCAACACGGTAAATACTTTGTCGCTCAAAGGCTGCTTGCCCAATGAGGCCTTCTCCAATTTTGAAAACCTGATTAATATATTTTTTTCGCTTATAAGCATAGGCAGCACTCAGATTGAGAGTGGATTCTTCGCTGTTCCAAATGTAAAAGCGTCCTTGAATAAGCCCGCAAAAATCTACTAATTCTTTTAGTACATTGAACGAAAGTGATTCTAAATCAGTATTCTTGCGCAATTCGATACTGATGTGTTCTTTTCCTTCATTAATCCAAATGTTTCGCTGTTCAATTTCTTTGTTGCGTATTAAATTCTCGCGCATCAAATATAATGAGCGAGTTAAGAGGTCTTGCTTATTTAGTGCTCCAAAGGTGGTGTTGTCAAAATCTCCTTCGCCAATACTTTTTGCAAAGAGTGCATTGTTAGTTATGATTGTGTTTTTTTCATCTAAGATTTGCTCGTACTGCTTCTTTCTTTGGATGAACATATTTGCAAAATAATAGCCAGTGGCTGAAAATAATACGGGTAATAACCAAGCTAAATAGATGCTTGGAAATTGTTGGTGCATATATTTGAACTTTGAAAGTTCGTCCGGGACCTCGGTAATGGTTGAAGCAATGCTGAAAATAAAGAAAATACCCAATAATAAACCTATGATAAAGCCACCAGTGACTATTTGAAGGACAAAGGCATTTTCTCTGAAAGTGTTTGCTTTTTGATTGTTCATAGTTTCTGGGCTTAAAATATTCTATTGGATAATTCTTCAACAAACTGCTTTAGTAGTTCAAAGCTGTTGTCTTGAGTGCTTTTCATATCGGCAAATTCAAAAATAATCTTGCTTTCATCATTGTGCACTAATGGTATGATATATAAATTCTTAGGAAGTATGTAGCCACTTCCTGAGATGATTTTTACGTAGTTTTCAGGAATTTCCTTTAGGTGCAACGGTATTTTATTCATGGCTACTTGCCCACTTAAACCATCGCCGTCGGTAAAATTTTCAATCTTTTCGTGCAGAAAAACGGCATAATTGTCTTTGATTTCATATTCACGAAATTCGTTTTTAATGAAACTCATCGCTAAATCAATGTCGAGGTTGCGACAAATGTTTTGAAGGCTAGTAGTAAGATTTACAGTTGGAAATTTATCGCTGGGTAATTCCTCAAATATTTTTGACCAATTGACTTCGTAGTTGTTTTTTTTGGTGATTGATAAATCTCTTAGCAAATCTTCTTCGGTGATATCGGAAGAATTTTCTGCATTGATCGAATCCATTTTCAAAAACATTCGCCAACTAATAAAGAATGAGGTGGTTGCACTTAGAATAATAATCCATACGAATATCTGAAAATCGACATTATCATAAGTAATTTTTAAATCTTGAAATGTTTTGTCCATTTTAAAAAATGCCCATACCGCCATGGCAACACTGATAAGTAAACTCAATGCTGAGATTACTTTGAATATGATCAACTCTTTAGCTTTCATTGTTACCGAGTTTAAGGATGTATTGTATGATTTGATCAACAGTCATTATTTGGTCTATCTTGGTAATCTTAATGGCGGCTTCGGGCATGGTGCGTGCTTGACATTCGTCTAACTTCTGCACTATGGTATATCCTCCGTTTTGATGTATACTTTTCATTCCTCTAGCGCCGTCTTTATTGGCACCACTAAGCAGTATACCTACCATTCTACCTTTAAAAACTTTTGCAGCTGAATCAAATGTTAAATCTATCGATGGCCTTGAATGATTGACGTTGTCGTAAGTTGACAGAGCGAAGTGATTGCCAAGTTCTATATTCATATGATAATTGGCGGGTGCTAGATAGATATTACCTCCATGGATGTGCATCTTATCAGAGGGTTCAATTATCGGTAAATTACTCTTAATCAAAAGGGCTTCGATAAATCCACTTCGGATGTGCTTTAAGCGATGCAAACAGAGTATTATGGGCAATGGAAAATCTTTGGGAATCATTGGTAATAATTTTGTTATCACCCTAAAGCTTCCGGCCGAGCCTCCAATCACGATATATGTTATTTGTCTATTAATCATGAGAAATGTCTTTTGTAAATTTGTTCCTCTTGATTGTATAGCTTAAACTTTTTGTCTATGTCAAAAAGAGTTAGATCTTCCTTTACGCCAACGATCAAATAACCGCCATTAGTGAGGTTTTGATAAAAATGATTTATTACTTTTTGCTCTTTTACATGATTATAATAAATCATTTTGTTTCTAAAAAGGATAATGTTCGCTACAAATGGGAGCGTTGTGCTTAATAAATTACCCTTTAATGCAATAAAACCCTTCATTAATTCAGCTTTTAAATAGGTCTTTTTGTCTTTGGTCTCCAAATAATTATTGAGCACTAAGTGACTATCTAGGCGCTTAATGTTCATTTCAGAGTTTATTAGCAAGTTGTTATCAATAAATCCAGTCTTACACAAATCAAGGTTTTGTTGACTCTCATCACTGATTACTATTCGCACTTTGTCTTGTAAATTATTGATTTTAAGAAAGATAAGGAGGGTGTAAAAATCACTTCCCTTACTCACCTCTGGCAACCAAATTTTTATGTTGCCTGTTTTTAACATGGTATCAATCAAATCAGTTTTAAGAATCTTCCACATGGCAGGATCTCTGAATAAATTGATATGCTCGTTGTATATGTTAGCAATGATTAGGTCGCGAACCCTTTTATGATCAATAATTGCTTGTACAAAATCTGAGGTGGATGAGATTCGTAATTCACTAATTATCTCCGCTAAGTTTGTCCGCATGGCAGCCATAGAATGTTGGGATATATCCACATTCGCATGCTTTTTTATAGCTTCAATAATTTCCTTATATTCTAATATCGACAAGCTTATAGACATTTGTTTTCAATGAATGAGATTTTTGATGTGCTTTCTGCCCAAAACAAGCTTTTTGTACGCATTTACTAGGGTAAAAGGTTTCACTAAAATGAGTCGGATTTATAGCTCATCATAGTAAACATATCCTTTTTTCTTAAAATGGACGCTCGCTGATCCTAAAATACTTTCGTGTATTCCTAATAGTAAATATGAATTAGGGTGAAGATTTGAGTGAAAACCTTTTAAAATCTTTGTTTGTAATTGGTTATTTAGGTAGATTAATACATTCCTACATGAGATTAAATCGAAATTGGCAAAATCAAGTTTTGGATTTTTTACTAAATCATTTTCAAGAAAAATGATTTTTTTTCTCAAAAAATCATGCATTAATATCTGGTCTTTGGCATAGTCAACGCTAAAATATTTTTCCATTTGGATGGTTTGCTTATCATCGAAATCTAATGGATTGTGCATAATTACTTTCTCGAAATTACTAATAGAATCAAGATTGATGCGGTACCGATAAACTCCCTTTCGAGCTATATCAAGTACTTTAGTGTTGATGTCTGAGGCAAAAATCCGCGACTTATCAAGTAATCCTAACTCTGACAAAAGTATCGCCATAGAGTAAGCTTCTTGTCCGGTTGAGCTTCCTGCAATCCATATATTTATATGTGGTCGTTTTTGCAAATCTAGCATGGTATTGGTTCGCAGAAAGGTCCATATCTTTGGGTCTCGAAATAATTCGGTGGTGTTGACTGTAATCTCTTCAACAATATGCTTGCAGAAATCTTTATTGGTTTGTAATCGGCTAAGTAGGGTGGTGAAATTAACTTTTTCATTAAGCAAGATACGATCTACACGCCTAATTAAAGAGCCCTCGGCATAATCTTCGAGATTATATCCACAGCACTGTTTAATGATTTGAATGATTTCTTTAATATCTGTCGTAGTAAGCATGCAAAATCCTAATTTAGGAACGCAAAAGTAGAATTTGTTTTTGTTTTATGAAATTATTCTTTTAAAAACTTATCATTAATTTAATTATTGGTACTTTTTGTTGGTTTATAATTTGTGCTGTAATTGTTTAGAGTATCTTAAAGCTAGTCTGATTTTTTTTTGTGTGTGATAGGCTTAACAATCAGTGGCTTGTGTTTTTTGTAAGTTGTGTATATAATTTCATTTTTTTATTATAGACTTTTTTCTAAAAGTATAGCTTTGATTTACTTAATTCATTTTTTTTACCAGTCTATATTGGTTTTAAAGATCTTAAGTGCGCTTGTAATTATTTTTTTTCGAGCTCATCTCATTTGTAACATGCTTTTTTGATTGTAGCTAACTAAGTAGGGAGTTTAGAAATTACTGCTGTAGATTTTAATTCCAAAAAATTTGGTGTTTTCGTTTTTTTTCAGTCATTGCTTTAAACTATACAAGAGTACCACAAACAAATTTTAATATGTTTTTTTTTAGGGTTAATTATATTTTGATGTGCTAATTATTTAATTAATCTTAATCCTTGTTCCATTAGGCGGTGCATTGAGACTTCGGCGTGAGCTCAGTCGAACGCTTGCCGAAATGG
>DYSI01000045.1 GCA_020718275.1 Draconibacterium orientale | reverse complement strand
TTGAGGATTTTAAAATTGAAGTCTAAGGAAGAAAATGCAATTTTTAGAACGCCCGATAATTCATTGTAAGTTATATTTATTGTGTTATTGGTCTCAAATGGGATATAACAAGTTGGCAAGGACTAGTATTTAACCCCTTTTTTATATTTCCATCTTTTGTGCGACCAGAGCCAATTTTCAGGTTTTTTGCGAATAATAGATTCTAAAATCTCAAAATACCGATGCGTAATTTCATACTCACTAGTCGATTTAGCATCTTCGTATAGGGTGGTGGCTGTGATTTGGTAATATCCGCGTTTAACACGCTGAATATCAATAAAAACAATGGCTAAGTCCAGCATTTTAGAGAGCTTTTCGGCGCCCAAATGAACTGGGGTTTCTTGGTTTAGGAAATTTAACCAATATTTTATTTTGCCATGATGCGGACTTTGGTCTGCCATAAACATATAAAGTTTTTGGCCTTGTTGATGGCTAAGCATCACATTATAAGTCTCTTCCATCGGGTAAAGGGTGAAGCCAAAACGCTGACGAGTTCTAACTAAATACTTATCCATAACCGGATTTTCGATTTTTCCGTAAACAGCCCAGCAATCTTGTGGCACCCAAAGTGGCGCTGTTACCCCATATTCCCAATTGGAATAATGTCCCATGAGCATCATCACGCTTTTGCCTTGGTCGAAATGGTGTTGAAAAACCGATGGATTTATAAATTGATATCTTTTTTTAATTTCTTTAGTGCTGATAGTGAACTCTTTAATAGTTTCTACCATCACGTCGGTAAGATTACGGAAGAATTTCCGCTCGAAGGAACGAAGCTCTGCAGTTGATTTCTCAGGGAAACTATTCAAAAGGTTTTCGCGAACTACCTTTTTGCGATATCCGAAAAGGTGATAAATCAGGAGATAGAAAAAATCTGAAATGCCATAAAGAATCCAATGGGGCAGCAAGGAAATTAAGTAGATGAAGAGAATGCCGATATAGGTAAATATTTTGGTCATAATGGTTGGAATCAAGGTGTGCGATTTAATGTAGTATTTTGAATATCAATTCTTTCATTAAATCTTCGTTACTTGCATTTTGGTTATTTATTCCTTTTGATTTGGCGTCGTACTCGCGCAGATAGCCAATTATTTTGATGATTTTCACATTGGTGTAACGTCCAGCAGCCGCAATAAAATCATTGGCAAAAAACGGGTTGATTCCTAATTCGGAAGCCACGGAGCGCGAGGATTTATCTTTTAAACTTTGAATGACCCCAAGATTGATAAAATAATTGTACAGAATCGGGATTATCATTACCAAAGGATGATTTTTGGGATCGGATGCAAAATATTGAATTATCTGATTTGCTTTAAAAATATCGCGAAGGCCGAGTGCTCGTTGTAGTTCAAAAACATTGAAATCTTTGCTAATACCGATTCGGTCTTGCACATCTTGTTCGCTTATTTTATGACCGTTTTTTGCTCCGATTAGTAATTTTTGCACTTCATTGGTAATTCGGGACAAATCATTGCCAATGTATTCGGCAAGTATCATACTGGCTTTTTGACCGATTCCAAAACCGAGTTCTGTAATATGGCTCACAATCCATCCAGCTATTTGGTTGTCGTAGAGTTTTTTAGATTCAAAAAGTACATAATTCTTCTTGAGCTTTTCAGAAACTTTTTTTCGACCATCTAGTTTTCCGTATTTATGACAAAAAACTAAAATAGTTGAGGGTTGCGGGTTTTCGATATAGCTCAATAACTCATCAATTTTTTTTAAGTCTTGAGCCTCTTTGATGATAATGAGTTGATGACTAGCCATCATCGGAAAGCGCTTAGCGTAGCTTATAATTGTTTGAATATCAGTATCTCGACCGTATAAAGTTGTTTGGTTAAAATCCTTCTCAATTTCGCTTAGAACGGTATCTTCGATGGTTTTACAGATTAAATCAATGTAGTAAGTTTCCTCGCCCTGAAGATAGTAGATAGGGGAGAATATCCGATTTTTGACTGAGGCAATAATTTCAGAATGGGTCATTGACTGGCTTAATTTATCTATTCAAAATGAAGATGCTTAACCGTTTGCTTACTCTCAATTAACTGTTTAAGAGATTCGATGCCGATGTTAATATGCTCATTTACAAATTTTTCGGTTACAATTTGGTCGCTGGTATCTGTTTTAACACCTGAGGATATCATCGGTTGATCAGATACAAGAAGTAGTGCGCCTGTTGGAATATGGTTATAAAAACCTACGGTGAAAATGGTAGCCGTTTCCATATCAACGCCCATGGCTCGGGTGCTTCGCAAATAAGCTTTGAAAACTTTATCGTGTTCCCATACTCTTCGGTTGGTGGTGTAAACAGTGCCAGTGAAGTAATCTCGTTTAAACTCGCGAATGGTGGTTGAAATCGCTTTTTGCAGCGCAAATGCTGGAAGAGCAGGTACTTCGGGTGGGAAATAATCGGATGAAGTTCCTTCTCCTCTAATGGCTGCGATCGGTAATATCAAGTCTCCCAGTTGATTAATCTTCTTCAATCCTCCACATTTACCCAAAAAGAGTACAGCTTTTGGCGATATAGCAGTCAAAAGATCCATCACGGTTGCGGCATTTGGGCTTCCCATTCCAAAATTAATCATAGTAATATCACCAAAAGTGGCGCTATGCATGGCTTTTCCATGTCCTTCCACTTCCACCTGATTGATGGCGGCAAAACGCTCCACATAATTGTTGAAGTTGGTTAATAAGATGTATTTCCCAAATTCTTCGAGTTTCTTACCGGTGTATCGTGGTAGCCAATTATTCACTATTTCCTCTTTCGACTTCATATTTTGATTTTTTAACTTTAGCGGTAAAAATATTAAAAATTAGATTTGATTTTCTCCAAAAAATGTAGCGCTTTACAATCTTGATTCTACCCGTTTTTGAATCATCGGTTTCCACGTAGAGAAATCACCTTCAATAATATGCTTTCGTGCTTCTTTAACAAGCCAAAGATAGAAAGCAAGATTATGCAAACTAGCAATCATGGGGCCTAAGCTTTCGCCTGCGGTAAATAAATGTCGTAAATAGGCTCGACTATATTGGCTGTCGACAAAAGAAAGTCCATTTGAATCGATAGGGCTGAAATCCTTTTGCCATTTTTGATTTTTGATATTGATAATGCCTTCGCTGGTGAAGAGCATGCCATTGCGTCCGTTGCGGGTTGGCATAACGCAATCGAACATATCAATTCCCAAACTGATGCCTTCCAAAATATTGGAAGGAGTGCCAACGCCCATCAAGTAGCGCGGTTTGTCTTTTGGTAAAATACTGTTAACCAATGCGGTCATTTCGTACATCATCTCATGAGGTTCGCCAACCGACAAGCCACCGATAGCGTTTCCTTCAGCATTTTTGGAGGCAATCATCTCAGCAGATTGTTTACGCAGGTCGGGGTAAACACTTCCTTGCACAATCGGGAAAAGTGCTTGCGAATGTCCGTAAAGTGGCTCAGTTTGGTTAAAATGATTGATGCAGCGGTCGAGCCAAGCGTGGGTCATGTGCATCGATTTTTGGGCGTAATCGTAATCGCAAGGGTAGGGCGTACATTCATCAAAGGCCATCATAATATCTGCTCCAATGACTCTTTGCGTATCCATCACATTTTCGGGGCTAAAGAGATGCTTTGAGCCGTCGATATGACTTCTGAAATGAACGCCTTCGGGTTTTATTTTTCGGGTTTCACTCAGCGAATATACTTGATATCCACCACTATCGGTAAGTATAGGTTTGTTCCAGCCGTTGAAATGGTGCAATCCACCAGCTTGCTGAAGCACCTCCAATCCAGGACGAAGAAAAAGATGGTAGGTATTTCCTAAAATAATTTGAGCCTTGATATCTTCTGATAATTCCTTGATATGCACTGCTTTAACGGTTCCGGCAGTACCTACTGGCATGAAAATAGGCGTTTCTATCGTTCCGTGATCTGTGCTAATTAAGCCGGCACGGGCTTCACTTTTCGGGTCGGTTTGTAGTAATTGAAAGTTCATGTATGGGTTTAGATCAAGCCAATGGCTTGAGTTATTAGTCGTCGATAAGTTGAAAAAAATGTCTGCAAAAATAGCAAAACCTACTCATTGAAAATAGCCATGTTCGCGGCTTATGGTCTCATTTATTTATTCGTCGTAAAAAGTGAGTTTGAGCATTGGAGGATGAAATTGAATGACGGCAAAGAAAAGTACTAGCAAATCACTACCTAAAACACCATCAATTCCTTTGTCTCCAATCATTTTATAGGAATAATTTACATGCGACAAATCTAGCACCACCACTGGCAAGTCATTGATTTTGATGTCTCCAATTTTAAGTCCGTTTAAAGTGGTAATTTCACTAGCCATATTATTGACTCCCAGTCCAGTAGAAAGATGTTCAGAGCTTTCAAAACCATCCTGACCAACTTTTAGGATTTTTGCCAGCCGTGTTTTGTCAAAAACAGTTTTACTGGCACCGGTATCCACCAAAAGTCTGATTTTGTGGCGTGATATTTTGCCTTCCACCATCAAATGGTAGCCATCTGACTCAATTGGTACAAGTTGTAAAGGGATTTTATAGGTATTTTTTTTCATAGGTTTAGATAGGTCATACAATAAAAGGTTTTGTTCCGAAATTAAATCGCTAGTTGGTATGAATAAGGATTAGAAATTGGGTTCAAGTCGATATTTTTCGTAGTATTTTCCGATTTCATTAACAGCATCAACGGCTGTATCAACTAGGCGAAATAGATTTAAATCTTCTTCTTTAATATTTCCTTCGGCAAGCAAAGTACCTGTAATCCAGTCCATTAATCCACCCCAGTATTTTTTACCAACCAAGATTACGGGAAAGCGTACCATTTTATTTGTTTGGATAAGGGTGATGGCTTCAAAAAGTTCGTCCATGGTACCAAAACCGCCTGGCATTACAATGTAACCTTGGGAATATTTCATAAACATCAATTTGCGAACAAAGAAGTAGTTGAAATTGATAAATTTATCATGGTCGATAAATGGGTTTTCGTGTTGCTCAAATGGTAATTCGATATTCAAACCAACAGAGATTCCACCGGAGTAGTGCGCTCCTTTATTACCAGCTTCCATAATACCAGGACCACCACCGGTAATGACGCCAAAGCCTAATTTGGTAAGGCGATAGCCAATTTCTTCTGCCATTAGATAGTATGGATTGTCCATTTTGGTCCGTGCCGAACCAAAAATAGAAACGCATGGGCCAATTTTGGAGAGTTTTTCAAAACCTTCAACCATTTCAGCCATTACTTTAAAAACAGCCCATGCATTATGCGTTTTGGTTTCATTCCATGATTTGGGTTCAAAAGCTTCTTTTAATTTTTGCGCTAATTGTTCATCTCTGACATATTCTTTGATTTCGCTTGTATTGGTTTCCATGAATTTGTTTTTTTTAAAAGGTTCTTAAAAAGTAATATTGAAGATAGAATAGATTTCTTTTTGAATGAGTACTCTAGTGCCTAAATTAAGCAGCTTTTTGTTTGCGGCAGTGGGATAGGTTCGGTTGGATAAAAACACTACAATAATTTGATTTTCTGGGTCTACCCAGAAATAGGTACCTGTAAATCCAGAATGTCCGAAACTTTTTGGCGAAGCGGCAGGGCAACTAGGTCCGCCATCTTGATGATTTGGCAGTGGCTTGTCAAAACCCAAACCGCGACGATTGCCTGTGATTGGAAATTGTTGTCTTGTAAATTCCTCAATCACCTCAGCACTAAGATATTGTTGCCCGCCATAATTACCTTTTTGAAGCAACATTTGGCTCAAAATGGCCACATCCAGACTGTTTGAAAAAAGGCCGGCATGCCCTTCAATTCCGCCCATCATGGCTGCTGATTGATCATGAACGGTGCCTTGAATGGTGTCTTTTCTGAAATAGTTATCGATTTCGGTTGGCGGCATTTGACTTTTTGGAAAACGATTTAAAGGTTGATAACCAATGCTTTGTAATCCCAATGGCTGGTAAAAAGTTTTGTTTACATAGTCACTTAAATTCATTCCACTTTGTTTCTCAATAATTCTACGCATTATAAACATTCCTAAATCAGAATAGAGATATTTTTTATCGGGCGTTAGGTCACTTTTAATCAGTTTATGGAACATGGTATCGCTATACGAATCAAGGATATATAAATTTTCGGAAACGCGATGGCTGTAGTTAGGTTCTGCTTTTTGGCGATATAAATTTGGCTTCAATTGATTGTATTTCATCGAACTAGCATAAAAAGGGTAATAAGCTTTCAATCGAGCTTGGTGACTGAGTAAATCGCGAATAATTATATTTTCTTTATTAGTTTTGTTGGTTTCGGGTAAATAATATTTGAGACTTTGGTCGATGTCTATTTTTTGCTGATCAACCAAACTCATAGTTGAAAGAGTGGTAGAGAGCACTTTGGTTACACTTGCTAAATCGTAAATGCTGCTATCGCTAACGGCTTGTTGCTTTTCAAAAGAATAATAGCCAAAGTTTTTTCTGTAAAATATTTGTCCATCTTTGGCAATCAACACCTGACAACCAGGATACGCTTTTGCAGCTAAACCATTTTCAATAATTTGATCAATTCGTCGAATACTCGCTTTGGAAATGTTTAATTCTTCAGGGATTACGAAACTTAGTCTTTTTTTTTTCAACTCAAGGCCAAATCCTTGTGGAAAAGCAGGCGAAATACTAACTGGCAACTGACCATTAATTTCGTTTCCCCCGAAAATAGCTTCGGCGGCTGCTTCCATGGTGGCAGTGGTGTATTGGTAGCTGATAAGAATAGGATTTTTTTCGGCCAAATGAATAAACTGGTTGGCACTGTATGGATTTGAATGGAGATCGAGAATAAGTTGCGAATGACTTGCTATTCGGTTGGCTAGTTCAAGCGTGGAAGGGTAGATACCGTAATCTTTTTTAGCCTTACTACTCGTTCTAATGACGGCTAAAATAACGATGTCGTAGGATTGTAATTGAGTGTCTAAGTTGATAATTTCACTCGTACTAGCATTTGAATAAATCGAAAATAAATCGAGATTTCGGTATTGCTTGGCTATAAGTGAAAAAGTATTTCTACTGGGAACACCTACCGAAACTATTGCCACTTTTTTATCTTCATTAGTGGTAAGCGGAAGGATATCATTCGGATTGCTTAAAAGGGTCAAAGCGTTTGCAAACAAGACGT
This sequence comes from Draconibacterium orientale, assembly GCA_020718275.1. Lineage (GTDB taxonomy): Bacteria > Bacteroidota > Bacteroidia > Bacteroidales > UBA1556 > UBA6267. Next base: position 8,444 of record DYSI01000045.1, on the reverse strand, counting down.
TAACTAATTTCTCGGCCTCGGGACTATGAATTATTTTAGCACTTTGATTTTTTTCAAGTGGAGTCCAATGATTCAGTCCAGCTTGGTATTTATAATGGAGTACTTTTTTTACTCTTCCAAAAATATCTAAAGAATCAAGCAGTCCAGTTTTCATGGCTGATAGAACCGAATCGATGCTCGTTGCAACATCAGCAGGCATTAGCAGCAAATCGTTACCAGCCAAAAGAGCTAAGACAGTTAAGTTGCCAGTCTCGTAATAGTCCGAAACTCCTTTCATCTCAAGAGCATCGGTAATGCACAATCCTTTGAATTTCATTTCATAGCGTAGCAAATCGTTGATAATCACGGGTGATAAACAGGATGCCGCTTTGGTAGAATCGAGGGCAGGAACGTAAAGATGTGCCGCCATTACCGACGCAATATTGGCATTAAATAATCGCTGAAACGGATATAAATGAATGCTATCCAAGTCTTTACCTTTGGCAGTAATGGTAGGAAGCATTTGATGCGAGTCAGAATCGGTATCGCCATGACCTGGGAAATGCTTAGCACTACAAAGAATGCCTTGCGATTGCATTCCAAGCATATACATTAAGGCTTTGCGAGCTACTAATTCCGGATTCTCGCCAAAGGAGCGGCTGTTGATGACTGGGTTTTTGGCGTTATTATTAACATCTACCACTGGTGCGAAGTTAAGTTGAACGCCAACAGCTTTGCATTGCTTGGCAACTTCAATCCCCATTTGGTAAATTAAACTATCGTTGCGAATAGCGCCTAAAGTCATTTGATGTGGAAAAATAATGCAGGAATCCAAGCGCATGCCAATACCCCATTCTCCATCAATAGTCACTAAAAGAGGCGTTTTGCTAATCCGTTGATAGTAATTTACTAGATTTACTTGCCGTTCGGGGCCGCCTTGAAAAAAACATAATCCTCCAACTTTTTGGTTGCGAATGAGTTCTGCTACACTTTCGCTGTATTCTGCTGATCGGTCGGAATGGGCTCGAATAATAATCAGCTGTCCAATCTTTTCGGAAGTGGATAAGGAGTTAAAGACAGAATCAACCCAAAATTCTTCTTTTGATTTTTTTTTGGCTAATTTGAATTTCGATTGTCCATAAGTGCTTATGGATGAAATTAATAATATGCTGATTGTAAATAAGATATATCTAAAATGTGACATCAATAGTAAGCTGTTTTTTTAAATTATAATATTTCAAATGTAGACTTAAAAGTTTGATGGTAAATCGGCATGATGCGCAATTTCTCAACAGAATTTTGTTGGTAAATCATCGCTGGTAATTTGCCTGATTCAAAGTCATTGTTTATTTTCAGTATTTCCAGCCTTTTTGTTTGTTGTTTCTTATCACAAGCCATCGGAATCTTTTATATGTTTGTAATCCTTTTTTCCATTTATCAATTATTTAACCAATATATCGCAAAATCATGAATAACAAAGCTTTATATCTTTTTGCCTTTTTAGTTTTATTAAGTCATTCGTCTTTTTCTCAGTTTAATATCGAAGTGGCAGATCAATCTAAGCAGATTAAGCAGCAGGATGGTCCATATCAGTTTACTACTTTTCAACTAAAAAATGGTTTAACAATTATACTCAACGAAGATCATTCACAAAATGATATTTTGGGCGCAGTGGTTGTTAGAGGTGGAAGTAAACTTGATCCAAAAGGTACTTCTGGAATTGCTCATTATTTTGAACATCTGATGTTTAAAGGGACTCAGCAATTGGGAACTGTAGATTACAAAGCCGAAAAACCTTATCTGGATTCTATCAGTTCACTCTATGAATTGATGCGTCTAGATCGCGAAAATGAGGTTTTTAGAGCTAGTATTCTAAAAAAAATTGATAGTTTTTCTCTAATCGCTTCCCGATATGCCATTCCGAATGAGGTAAGCAATGTGCTTAGTTCCATTGGCGGGACAAGAATAAACGCGTACACATCATACGAAAATATCGTTTATCACAACCATTTCCCAGTACAAAGTCTTAGCCAGTGGGTCGAAATTTATCGTGATAGATTTGAAAAACCTGTTTTTCGCTTGTTTCAATCCGAATTAGAAACCGTGTACGAAGAGAAAAATATGTATTTGGATAATTATTTTTCACAGGTTTTCGAGGAGTTAAACAAGCAATTTTATCCTGAAACGGTATATGGAACACAAACGATATTAGGGAGTGTTGAAGATCTTAGAAACCCTAGCATTAGGGCTATAGAAACTTATTTTAAGTCCTATTATGGCGCTTCTAATATGGCGGTTGTGCTGATTGGTGATTTCAACACCTCCGAAGTGATTCCTATTTTGGAAGCTGGTTTCGGAAGTTGGAGGCAAGGCAATTTGGTAGAAGTGCCGAAAAGTTTGGTAAAACCTTTTGATGGAAAAGTTTCTGTAAAAAAGAAATTAGCGCCAATTCCTTTCGGAATCATTGGTTTTCGTGGCGTACCAGTGGGGCATGAGGACGAACTGACGCTAAAAGTAATCACGCAATTGTTGTCAAATTCATCTCAAACTGGATTAATAGATACTTTGGTTGTGCAGCAGAAACTACTTGAAAATATGGTTTTTATGGATAATTATTATGATGTTGGAGGAACTTTTTTGCTCTACATTCCTAAATCAATTGTGCAATCCATGTACAAGGCCGAAAAGTATGTATTGATGGCTGTTGACCGACTCAAAGCGGGCGATTTTGATGATAATCTTCTTCAAGCGGTTATTATGAATATGAGCAAAGAGGATATTCAAAATATGGAAAATAGCAATTTTCGTTTATCCAGAATTATTGATAGCTATATGTCAGAAACTACTATTGATCAAATTAAAATTGAAAATGAAGCCGTACAATCAATTAGTAAACAAGATATTATACGGGTAGCTAATAAATATTTCGGCAACGATTATCTCTCTTTTCATTCTAAAATTGGATTTCCGAAAAAGACAAAACTCGATAAGCCAAAAATTACCCCGATAGATCCAAAGAATAAAAATGAAAAATCGGTTATGGCTCAGCGTATCGAAAAAATGAATTCAGAACCTATTGTTCCCAAATATATTGATTATACGAGCGATGTGATATTTTCGGATATCCGACAAAATTTACACTATTACCAAACGCGGAATCCGCTCAATGATATTTTTAGTTTGAATATACGATTTGCCAAGGGGATTCTGGAAGAACCACAACTCGAGCAATTGGCATATTATCTAGGCCATATTGGCACCAGCGAACAATCGTATACCGATTTTGCCCGCTCGCTACAGCTTTTGGGTAGTTCTATTAGCTTTGAGGTTGATAATGACTATTTTACAATTCACATAGACGGTTTTGAACGAAATTTGAGTCCTACCTTGCGGTCACTTTCGCAACTTTTGAAAGCGCCTAAAAATGAGGCTTCCGTGATTAAAAAAATGGTAAAGGATGAAAAACTAAATCTGCGCTTGATGAAAAAGGATTTAAAGACCAAAATGGAAATCCTTCAATCGTATGCGCTGTATGGTAGTCAAAGCGAATATCTTAATCGTTTAACCGCAAAAGAGATTAAAAAACTAAAACATGAAGACTTTTTGGGCTTGCTTACTAGATTATGGTCGACCGAAACCTTTGTGCATTTTGTAGGTAATAAGCAAGAGTCGGAGATCAAAGCAATGATTATTGATTATTTGCCCTTCAACGAACTAATTCAAAAATCGACTTCACCGATAGTTCGCGACTTGCCAAAACTCAACTATCACAAAGTTAACTTCTTAGAAGATAAAAAAGCGGTACAAACTCATTTGAGGATAAATACAATCTCGAGTAAGTTGACAGAAACTGATCGTTATTTAGCGCCAGTATTTAACTATTATTTCGGATTAGGAATGAATTCGTTAATGTTCAGAGAAGCCCGCGAATATCGGTCACTAGCTTATGGCGCTTGGGGTTATTATAAGGTTCCTTACCTTTTCCATAAAGCAGGATACTTGATGGCAGGTATGAGTACTCAAGCTGACAAAACCAACGAAGCATTGCAACTCTTGGTTACACTGGTTGATACCATGCCTTTTTATGAGGAACAAATGTCGAGTTTGAAAAATTTTATGTTGAAATCCTTTAACACTCAGTTGCCAACTTTTAGAAGTATTTCATATCAAGTTCAGAAATGGAATATGCAAGGATATAAAACCGATCCAAGCACAATAGCTTATCCAATTTACCAAAATATGAACATGGAAGATATCAAATCCTTTTATTTTTCAAATGTGTCCAATCGATACCATATTATTAATTTGATTGGCGATTCAAAAAGATTTGATTTGGAAAAGGTGAAGCAGTACGGTGAGTTTAAAACCCTCAAATTGAAAGAGATACTTAAATATTAATCACTGGCATTCTTAGACGCAAATTCTGATGGAAACGAGATTCATAGCATTTGTATCAGTTGGCTATTCGACTGATTGCCTTGATTTTGATTGGCTATTTTTTTATTTTCATTTTGTATTGAAATTTGCCTATATTTGAATCCTCATTTTTTGACCTAATTTCAATCTTAGAGAATATGCAAGGCAAGAAAAACTACGAGGAAATACTGTTCACCAGTGTTCAACTTTCAAAACGAATTCCCTCGAACAATCTTTTTTTTCGTTTGAAAAAAGCAATCGATTTTAGTTTTATTTATCCTTTAACTACTTCACTGTATGGTAAAAAAGGTAAAGAAAGTCTCGATCCAGTAGTTTTTTTTAAGCTTTGTTTGATACGAAAAATAGAAGCCCTGAGCAGCGATCGCAAACTAATTTCACTATGCCGTTTACGCTTAGACTTAATTTACTTTTTGGATTACAATATTGACGAAAAATTGCCCGCTGCGGTTACCATTACCCATACACGCCGCCATTATCCGACTGAACTCTTCCTTGAAATTTGCCAACAAATTGACCAGCAAGCTACTAATGCCGGAATTGATTTGGGTTTCGCTCAGAAATCCTAAATTACCGCCTCATATTTTGCAACAAAAACCAATTGAATTAAGCAGTCGTTATCTGTTTTAGAGATTACTCATCATTACCAAAAACCTAGCTCACTAAATCTAATGTTTTGGTTATAAAGTCCTGTCAACCTGTTCTGAATCGTTAGCTAAGGCTTCCTCAATAGATTATCAAGTCGAAAAAAAATAACAAAGTAGAAAAAGGAATTTTTAGAACTCCCGATAAATCATTTAGATATGTATTTTTGCAATTCAATCATGATCAAAAATAGGGTTGAAGCCTAATACGATTAGAGCAACGTAAAAAACAAAAAAGATGAATACACAAGAAGGAATCAAAAATCCATTCAATATTGTAGTGATTGTAGCTGCACTTGGCTATTTCGTTGATATTTATGACTTGATTTTATTTGGAATTGTAAGAGTTCCTAGTTTAAAAGGTATCGGAATACCTGACGATTTGATTTTGAGTAAAGGTATTTTTCTGCTTAATATGCAAATGATAGGGATGCTTATTGGGGGTATTATTTGGGGAATAATGGGGGATAAAAAGGGACGACTACCGGTTTTATTTTTTACGATCACTTTGTATTCAGTCGCCAATCTCCTTAATGGTTTTGTGCAAAACATTGAGCAGTATGCTATTTTACGCTTTTTTGCAGGTTTGGGATTGGCAGGCGAGTTGGGAATAGGTATTACTTTGGTATCGGAGGTAATGAGTGCCGAAAAGCGTGGTTATGGAACTGCGATAGTTTCAGGAATTGGCATTTTTGGGGCGGTCTTGGGATTTTTAGTAGCCGACTTTTTCAATTGGAGAGTAGCGTATTGGTTTGGTGGAGGATTGGGAATTTTACTTTTGTTCTTGCGTGCTGCCGTCCTTGAGTCGGGGATGTTCGAGAAAACTAAAACGCAATATAGTCACGTTCAACGAGGTAATTTTATCAGTTTGTTTACTAATAAAGAGCGTTTTCTAAAATACCTTTATAGTATTCTAATCGGCGTACCCATTTGGTATCTGGTGAGCGTTTTGGTCATTCAATCCCCCGAATTTGGAAAACTTCTTTATGTTAAAGGCGAAATCAATGGCGGCGCTGCGGTTTCATATCATTATATCGGTATTGCGATCGGTAGTTTTTTAATCGGTTTTGTAAGTGAATGGATACACTCAAGAAAGAAAGTGGTTTATTTTTCGCTACTTTTCTTAATGATATTTACAGCTATGTATTTCTTAATGAATGGATTATCTACTACTTTGTTTTATGTTGTCATCGCTGCATTAGGCGTTGGCGCTGGTTACTGGGCTGTTTTTATCACTATGGCTTCAGAGCAGTTTGGAACTAATATTCGAGCAACGGTAACTACCACCGTTCCCAATTTCGTCCGTGGTGCTACCGTGCCAATCACTTCTTCTGTTTTGTTTCTTTCAAGCAAATACGGACTCGTAAATGCTGGAATTATAGTCGGTATTTTTTGCTTTGTGCTGGCTTTTATTGCGCTTTACCTCATTAAAGAAACCTATAATAAAAATCTAGATTATGTTGAATAGCTTGTTATTAGCAATATTTTGTTCTGGTTTCTAAAAACATAATTAAATTATTTGCTTTCTGCTTTTATAATATTTATTTCTGAATGTAAACATAGGAATCTCTCTCAATAGCTTTCTATTTGTTTGCATTTGGAGTCAATTTTCGGACTCTGCGAATTATAAAATGAATTGTTAGTCCGATTCCCCCTTTTTAAACTACAGTTGTTTTAAAATAGATCCTCAAAATCAGGAAAATGAGTTTCTTAGCGTTCACCAAGTCGTGTATCCATTGCGTGGATATTTGTTAATTTTAACAGACCAAAAATAGATTTTTAACATAGTATTGTATTCCTTACTTTTTAGTATTTTTGATAACAATTTGTAACTTCAAAACACTAGCTTTAAATCCTGCTTTATGAGAAAAATATTTATCCTTCTGTTAAGCTTTTCTTTTACTTTGGCGTATTCGCAAAATGCTTTAAACTTTGACGGAGTAAGTGATTATGTTCAAATGCCTAGTGCTGGACCCATTGGAACAGCCAATCGTACTGTTGAACTTTGGATTAAAACTTCTAGTTCCGTGTCGAACCAACAAGTAATTGTTGACTGGGGAAGTATTACCACTGGCAATAGATTTACCCTAAATCTAATTAACTACGGCAAAATACGAATTGAAGTAGGAGGTAGCGGTTTTAATACCACCACCTCTGTTGCGGATGGGAATTGGCACCATGTGGCCGTTACTTATGATAATGCGGCAAGCTCGAAATATTCAATTTATTTGGATGGTGTTCTTAGTATAAGTCAAAATCTTACCACCGCCATAAATACTTCCAATACCAATGGAATAATACTAGGGCGTAGAAATGATGCAATTAATTATTTCAATGGAAGCATGAATGAAGTGAGAATTTGGAATGTCGCACGAACGGCTAGTCAAATTCAAAGTTCAATGAATAGCCAATTCTGTGATTTGCCAACTGGATTAATGTATTATTATCAATTCAATCAGGGTGTTGCAGGAGGTAGCAATAATTCTGTTTCAACTTTAAATGATGCGGTTGCAAATAATGATGGAACTTTATACACTTTTGGGCTTTCGGGAACTGTTTCGAATTGGGTACTTGGAAAACCGCTTTCCTCGGGTAATACTTTAATAACACTCAATCCACAGGCTTGCCAAAGCTATACCTCACCAAGTGGAAACCATACCTGGACTTCCTCTGGAATTTATTACGACACCTTGACTAATTCATTGGGTTGTGATACTGTTTTTACCATTAATTTAACTGTTTCTGCAACCACCTACGATTCAATAACCACTAGCGCTTGCAATAGTTTTCAATCACCTAGTGGAAACTTTCTTTGGACAACTTCAGGGATTTATAATGATACCATTGTAAATCAGCAGTCTTGTGATTCTGTAATTACTTTTTTTCTTAGTATTCAAAACATAGATACTACTGTTACCCAAAATGGAATCCAACTCACTGCCAATATGAGCGGTGCCAATTACCAATGGCTCGATTGCAATGCTGGTAATTCAATAATTCCAGGCGCAACCGCACAAACTTATATTCCTAGTCTGAATGGAAATTATGCCGTTGAAATTAGCATGAATAATTGTGTTGATACTTCCTTCTGTAATTTGGTTAATACAATTAATATTAATGAGTTAAGTATAGAAAATCCCCTAAGCATTTTTCCAAATCCAGCAACCAATGTACTTAATATTCACACACTTTTTCCAAAGGAAGAACTATCAGTAGAACTAGTCGATTTATTCGGAAAGATAGTGTTCTCGCAGCGGTATGTTAATAGTGATCAATACCAATTGAATTTGAATCTTCCTCCAAGCATTTATTTTCTCAGAATTGTGACTAATAAACAACTTATAGTAAGTAAGTTAATTGTGAAGTGAAAATAAAGTAGCCGTTTAA
>DYSI01000044.1 GCA_020718275.1 Draconibacterium orientale | reverse complement strand
TTTTACAAACTTTAGATAAGGAGTGGTCTCCTTTTGCTGATTGGTCCGCTTTTTTTATTGCGATTAAGCTCAACAAAAATTAACATTTATTTCCCTATTTTTTTGATACTTTTGCCCACTATTACCACAAAATATGGGAGTCACAATGTTTAAGCGGCCAAAGCCGAAGCAGTTTAATTTAAAAACTCGCTATTATAATCCTGAGGAAGAAAAACGAGAAAAGCGTAAGCAAAAAATTGCGAGAAGTCAGGAGAGTTATGATTTTAATCCTGATCAATTTCGGGAGGAGCTTTCATATCGGTGGAGTTTGCATCGGGAATCAAAATCCAGTTTCAATCAAAAAAATACGTCCACTCACCGATTATTACTTTATTTACTATTGGCAGCAGCTTTGGTGGCTTTGCTTTATTATTTGCGATCCAATTAAAATATGCTGGATATCATTAACCTTTTACCGGATTCAGTGGCCAATCAAATTGCAGCTGGTGAAGTTATTCAACGCCCCGCATCTGCCGTCAAAGAGTTGATGGAGAATGCTTTAGATGCAGGTGCCGAGGATATAAAACTAATCATTAAAGATGCAGGAAAGTCGCTGATTCAAGTGATTGATAATGGTTGTGGTATGTCGCCTGCTGATGCTCGCATGAGTTTTGAACGGCATGCTACCTCCAAAATTCAAAAAGCGGATGACCTTTTCGATATTCGCACCATGGGTTTCAGGGGAGAGGCTTTGGCTTCGATTGCGGCTATTGCACAAGTGGAATTGAAAACCAAGCGCATAGAAGATGAACTGGGAACACAAATTGTAATCGAAGGTACTAAACTCATTGAGCAAAGCGAGACGGTTTGTAGCAATGGAAGTATTTTTAGTATCAAAAATTTGTTTTTCAATACGCCAGCTCGTCGCAATTTTCTGAAAGCTGAGTCTGTCGAAATGCGCCATGTTCAGGAAGTGTTCATCCGGATCGCTTTGGTAAATCCTCAGATAGCTTTTAGCTTTTTCGAAGACAACCGTCAAAAATTTGTGTTGCCAAAAGGAGGTTGGAAACAGCGGATTATCGATATTTTTGGTAAAAGCCTAAATCATACCCTTCTGAACGTAGATGAAAAAACGGATGTGGCTTCTATTAGTGGTTTTGTGGGTAAACCCGAAACTGCTCGTAAAACCCGAGGTGAACAGTATTTCTTTGTCAATAAGCGTTTTATAAAACATCCTTACCTCAATCATGCCATTCAATCGGCTTTTGAAGAATTGATTCCCGAAGGAGCGTTTCCAACTTATTTTATTAATTTCGATATCGATCCTCATAAGGTGGATGTGAACATTCATCCCACCAAAACGGAAGTTAACTTTCAGGACGAACGCACTTTATACATCCTGCTTAGGGCTGCTGTTAAAATGACTCTGGGGAAATTTACCTTTAGTCCTAGTTTGGATTTTGAAACCGAAACTAGTTTCAATCCTGTGCCATTACCTGCTGGTACGCCCGTCAAACAACCCGAAATTAGAATCAATCCAGATTACAATCCTTTTGATTCTAAATCGAACAAAACAACTGATTATAATTATAAAAAGCCAGAATACACTGATCGTGAGCACAGTAATCAGCAAAATTGGCAGCAATTATATCACGAAGTGCGCATTCCTTCCACTTTAAATCAGGAGGAAACCAGCCTTATTCAACCGATAATTCCTGATTTTAAGGAAAGTGATTTCTTTCAATTAGCCAATCAATTTATCGGAATTAAAGATGAGCAAGGTCTTTGGCTTATCAATCGGCAAGCGGCTCACGAAAGGGTGCTTTTTGACCGGTTTTCGCTATTGATGGAACATAGCAAACCTGTTAGTCAGCAGATTCTATTTCCTGAAGAAATTCATTTTTCGGCTGCTGATATGGACTTAATCCATGAGCTTTGGGTAGAAATTCATCACTTAGGCTTTCATTTATTGGAACAGGACAATGGGGATATTCTTGTGATCGGCGCTCCACCGGAATTGAATAATGAGGCCATTCAGCCCATTTTGGAAGGCATGTTGGAGCATTTTAAAAGCCATCAAATGAATTTGAAAATCGATAAACAAATGAATATTTTACTTTCGATGGCTAAAAATTTGTCTGTAAAATCGGGACGTAAATTAAGTAGCGAAGAGCTTGCTGCTTTGATGGAGGCTTTTTGGACAAGTTCGCAAAAGGAGATTTCACCCTCCGGCCAACGCATTATGTCGTATTTGTCGAAAGAAGAAATTGAACAAAGATTTAAAACTTAGAAATTTAGAATTATATGAATGATATTCGTTTAGGTGGCTATAGTATGTTGCCTGTGGTTGTAAAAAACCTGCTAATAATCAATGTGTTGGTGTATTTAGCTACGCTTGGATTAGGGAGTTCTCTGCAAATTGATCTGGCTGATTATTTAGGCTTGCACTATTTTTTGTCGCCTCATTTTAGTCCTCACCAGCTTGTGACGTATATGTTTATGCATAGTAGTTTCGATTTTTCGCATATCTTATTTAATATGTTTGCTTTGTGGATGTTTGGCTCTACGCTTGAAAATTATTGGGGACCCAAAAAATTTCTTATTTATTATATGGTTGCAGGAATAGGAGCTGGTATTATTCAGCTTTTGGTTATGTATTTTCAATTTACGGCCATGGCAGCTACTTTAACTCCTGATATTGTTTCAAACATTATTACTGAAGGTCCTGAGTTATGGGCGATAGGCCGCAATTATTCTGATTCTGCAATGGGAGGATTAAATGCTATAATTAATACCACTGTGGTTGGGGCTTCGGGTTCTATTTATGGTTTGTTATTGGCTTTCGGGATGACCTTTCCTGAAGCTTTAATTTACATCTACTTTTTGTTTCCGATCAAAGCGAAATGGTTTGTGGTCATTTTTGGCGCACTCGAATTGTTTGGCGGTATTAGGAATAGCGCTTCGGATAATGTGGCTCATTTTGCCCATTTAGGCGGAATGTTATTTGGTTTTATTTTAATAAAAATTTGGAAAAACAAACGGTTTTATTAATATGTTCAATTTCAATAACCCTGGTCAAGGAGCTGATTTAAAGGCATATTACCTGAATTTTTATAATCAGAACAAGCGCCTCGTAATCCTTATGGCCGCAAGCCTTGTGCTGCTGCTAGTGGGTCGCTCCAATTTATTTAATATACTGTATTACGTTTATCTCGTTTATTTCGGCGGTTTTATTCTCCGCTCTTATCTTGGCGAATATAAGCTTTTGCTGACCTATTTATTCTCTGGTGTGGCCGGTTTATTTACATTTTTGGTGTTTTTTGGACTTAATGAGGTTAATTGGCAAATTATAGAAATAATGATTGGCTCCGCTGCCATTGGTTTGCTTACTGCGGCTGCAACCTTGGCGCCGAATATGGAAATTATGCTGGTTTTTATCGGTAGAACGAAAATAAAATGGGTAGCCTTGATTCTGATTGCAATGGATATGTTGAGCCTTTTCGGATTGAACAAGCGCATGCCGATTGCTCACATCGGGGCTATCTTGTATGGTTTCTGGAGTATTTATGCTAGCCAAAACCGACGTTTTCAGTGGCCAATGTTTAAAATTCCAAGTTTTTTTCAAAAGAAAGGTCCTTATTACGATCGTTCTAAAGCCAATCAATCGCACACTCGAGTCGAAACAGACGAAGCCTATCGGACAAGAAAAGTTGAAGAGGAAAAGGAAATTAATCGCATTCTCGATAAAATAAAAAGTGGTGGCTATGGTATCTTATCCGCTGAAGAAAAGCAAAAACTTTTTGACAAAAGTAAAAAAGATGCTTAACTCAAAACCTAGATTTGGCTTATTGGGTTATCTTCTGCGATTAATCAATGGGTTTGTTATCTTTGCCCTTCTAGGTTCGTATTTTAGTCAATGGATTAGCCCTCAGGTGTTTTGGCCTATTGCGTTTCTAGGGTTAACCTATCCAATCTTTGTTTTGCTCAATTTGTATTTTGTGCTTCATTGGCTGATTCGGAGGCGGCGCTTTTATTTGTTTTCATTGATAGCCTTAGTTTTGGGCTTCCCAATTATTGGTCGCTATTTTCAGTTTGGTGCCAATTCTACTTTTGAGAATATCAGTAAACCGCTGAAAGTGGTTTCGTATAATGTCCATGTTTTTGATCGGTATCACAGTAAATACGATGGATATCTGAATGCCACTGACGAAATTTTGAAAATTATGGAAACCCAAAGTGGTGATATCTATTGCTTTCAAGAGTTTTTCCATCAGACTAATAATCCAAAACATCAAAATCTTCCTCTTTTTAAAAAGACTTTGGCAACCAAATATTCCTGCCAACAAAATTATAGTAGCCGAAATACTTCCTTATATTTGGTCATAGTCTCTAAATTTCCAATTATAAAACGGGGCACAGTGGAGGTGGAGGGTAGCCCTGAAATTTTTGGGGTCTACGCCGATATTCAGTTGAGCGATAGTATTATAAGGGTGTATTCTGTGCACCTTGAATCCTATCAAATATCAGGAAATTACCCCGATATGAAGAGTGGTTATGACCTGACCAGTGAGCAAGGACAGATGAACGCAAAAAAGACTTCTGTAAAAATGGCTCATAAGTTTAAACGGGCTTTCGTGGCTCGTAGTCAACAAGTGGAGGCATTAAAAAAGAATATTGATAATTCGCCTTATCCAGTAATTGTAGCTGGGGATTTTAATGATACTCCTATTTCTTATGCTTATGCGCAGATTAGTCGAAATCTCGACGATGCCTACCAAGCCAATGGTAGTGGTACCGGTCAAACTTATATTGGTCCATACCCTTCATTCCGTATTGATTACATACTTCATGATACTAGATTAATCAATTATCAGTTTGAAACGGTTAAAGTAAAACTTAGCGATCATTATCCAATTGCCGCTACTTTCTCGGAAGCCGATCTCAACTATTAAATTATCATAAATTTGATTTTCAAGGGCTAAATCAATCATTTAAATAAATCAATATTAGGTCTTATACCTTATCTTTGCAAACTCAATTTTGAAAATTATTAACCATAAATAAGTCTATTTACATGACAAAAGAAGTATTAAATTACAAAGTAGCTGACCTCAGTCTTGCCAAATGGGGAAGAAAGGAAATTGAAATTGCTGAACAAGAAATGCCAGGTTTAATGACAATTCGTGCAAAATTCAGAAGCGAACAACCGCTTAAAGACGTTCGAATCACAGGATCTTTGCACATGACCATCCAAACTGCTGTATTGATTGAAACATTAGCCGACTTAGGCGCCAATGTACGTTGGGCTAGTTGCAATATTTTTTCCACACAAGATCATGCGGCGGCGGCTATTGCTGAAGCTGGGATCCCAGTTTTTGCTTGGAAAGGTGAAACACTTGAGGAATATTGGTGGTGTACCAAACAAGCGCTAAGTTTTCCTGATGGTAAGGGCCCACAATTGATAGTGGATGATGGTGGTGATGCCACTTTGTTGATTCACAAAGGTTTTGCAGCTGAAAAAGATGCTAGCTTATTAGACATTACTCCCGAAAGTGAAGAACATGCCGAAATTCTTAAACTACTTAAAGCTACTTTAGCTGAAGATAATCAAAAATGGCATCGTGCTGTGGCTGAATGGAAGGGAGTTTCCGAAGAAACTACTACTGGTGTTCACCGCTTGTATCAAATGTTCGAAAATGGTTCATTGTTAGTGCCTGCTATCAATGTCAACGATTCCGTTACCAAATCCAAATTTGATAATCTCTATGGTTGTCGCGAGAGTTTAGCCGATGGCATTAAACGCGCTACTGACGTAATGTTGGCTGGTAAAGTTGTGGTTGTGGCTGGCTACGGCGATGTCGGAAAGGGTTCTGCTCATTCTATGCGTTCCTATGGTGCTCGCGTGATCGTTACCGAAATTGACCCAATTTGCGCCTTGCAAGCTGCCATGGAAGGTTTTGAAGTAACCACCATGGAAGATGCTTTGAGCGAAGGAAACGTTTATGTTACTACCACTGGAAATAAAGATGTTATCACCGTTGAACACATGGCTAAGATGAAAGATCAAGCTATCGTTTGCAATATCGGTCATTTTGATAACGAAATACAAGTTAGTAAATTAGAAAATCTTCCTGGCATTCAAAAGGTTAACGTAAAACCCCAAGTAGATGAGTATAAATTTCCTGATGGTCACGCAATTTTTATGCTCGCCGAAGGTCGTTTAGTTAATTTGGGTTGTGCCACCGGTCATCCTTCATTTGTAATGAGTAATTCATTTACAAATCAAACATTGGCTCAAATCGATTTATGGAAAAATAAAGATAAGTACGCTGTTGGCGTTTATCGTCTTCCTAAATATTTGGATGAGGAAGTGGCTCGTTTGCACCTCGAAAAGATTGGTGTTAAATTAACCACCTTAACTCCTGAGCAAGCTAGTTATTTAGGAGTTAATCCTGCAGGACCATATAAACCAGAACATTATCGTTACTAGAAATTTTCTGTGTATACAACATAAAAAAGCCGTCGAAATTTTTCGACGGCTTTTTTTATAGCTGCTACTTCCAATTATTGCACATAAACCCGATACTCACCAGCTTTCAATTTTAATTCTTGGCTTGATTTGAGCTCGGTTTTTTGATTTTGAAAATAATCAGTATAAGTACCTGCATGGATTCCAATATTTAGTTGGAAGCTAAGCTCTTCGGTTGAAAGATTGGCTACATAAATAACCTTATTACCCTCTTTTTCGCGAATGAAGCTCATGATTTTTTCCGAATTATTAGATTCAATTTTTTGGTAATTTCCTCCGAAATTTCCATTCCAAAGCGCCGTATTTGCATTTTTTAATTGGGCTAATTTTAAGTAAAAATCGCTAAGTGGTACCTTTGTAAAATCAATTGTGTCTTTGTCGAAAAAGCGAAGGCGGTCTTTATTTTCAGCTTCTTGGCCGCTGTATATCAATGGCATACCTGGAATTGTATAAGTCAAAACGGCAAAGCATTCTGCCAAATTTCCAAATTTTTCGTATTCAGTTCCATTCCATGAGTTTTCATCATGATTGGTCGTAAACTGCATGCGATAGGCATCGGTTCCAAATTTATCAAGGTCGTCGGTAATCTGTTTGTGTAAGCCATTAATACCGATTTTCCCTTTGTAAATATCTTCCATGCGGTGATGCAATTCCCAAGCATACGACATGTCAAATGCTTTCAGATGATGCTCAGGAAGTTCAGCTTCTGCCAACATAAACATAGGTTTCTTTTGGTCTAATTCCATACGAAGGCTGTCCCAGAAGGCTGTATGAACTAGCATGGCTACATCGCAACGGAAGCCATCGATATCTGCTGAGTCTACCCAATACAACATGGCATCTCCCATCGCTTTCCATACTTCTTTGTTGTTGTAATCCAATGCGACTACATCAGTCCAATCATAAGGCGAAGCTAGTGCGCCTGTTGAATCTTTCTGATACCAATCTGGATGTTCTGTCACCCAAGGATGATCCCATGCAGTATGATTAGCCACCCAATCAATAATCACGTGCATCCCTAATTGATGCGCTTTTTTTACCAAGGACTGAAGGTCGGCAAGGCTTCCATACTCAGGATTTACCGAAGTGTAATCTTTAATCGCATAGTAGGATCCTAGCGATCCTTTTCTGTTTTTTTCGCCGATAGGAGAAATTGGCATAAGCCATAAAATATCTACTCCCATTTTGCTCAGCCTTTCGAGATGTTGCTCAAAAGCTTTGAAAGTTCCTTCTGGCGTATATTGGCGTATATTAACTTCGTAAATATTGGAGTGTTTTGACCACTCAGGATGCATGGTTTTTACTTCTGTCATAGTTTCAATTTTGGGTTCTTGTTTTGGTTTACAACTTGAAATGGCAACGGCCATGGTGATCATTAATAAAGGTAGTTTATAGTTCATAATCAATTATTCAATGGTAATTATCTCGAATGAATAGGCCGGAATATAAATAATTATTTGATTTCCATTCTGCTTTAGCTGGCTTTGAAAGTTGGATTGGAGCATTTTGATATTGTATTTCTTGGAAAGAGGAAAGGTGAATGATTGCATTTGGTTTGAGTTGTTGATTCCAACCCATGCTATTTGGTCGAAATAGCGCCTAGTGAATTGTAAGCTATGCTCGTTAATTACTTGTAATTGAACAAGGTCGCCGTACAATAATGCCATATTGTTTTTGCGGATGGAGGTAAGCTGCTTGGTAACTTCAAGATTTTGTTTTTCTTCAGGGTTTAATTGATTTCCGAATCGCATCATCCGCCGAGAATCGGGATCGTTACCTCCGGGCATTCCAAACTCGTCACCATAGTATATTACGGGTATTCCGGGAATGGTCATATTGAATGCCATTAGCAGCTGCAATTTTTTATACGCAATCGGGTCGCCAACGTCAATTTGGCGGGTCCAGCCTGCGATTTTAGCATTTTCGCTGAATTTCAAATCTCCACCAGCATAGGAAATAAATCGCGCACGATCTTGATTTCCTGTAATATAGGCCATTAAATTATGATAGCCATAAGTTTGCAAACTTTGCTTAAATCGTTTTGCCAATGCATCCATTGATTGATTAGCTGCAAAAGTATTCAATGCTGCATCATACACATTAAAGTCGAACTGGGCATCGAGCAGTCCACTACTTACATAACTGTTTATCAACTCATTACTGCCATAGGTTTCTCCTAGTTGGTAGATAGGGCGATGCTCTTTGATTAAAATGCTATCTTTTAAATCACGCGTTAGTGCTCTCCAAAAGTTAAGCGGAACGTGTTTAGCGGCATCATATCTAAAGCCATCAATTCCATAGTGTTGAATCCACCAAGTGGTTGAATCGACCATCATTTTCTGAATCTCAGGTCGTTGTAAATTGAGGGTCGGTAAAAATTGATCGAACCATGTTGTTAGGCGTTGTTCGTCCCACAGTTCGAGGTTCAGGCGTCCATCAGGCAACACCATGGGAGTTCCACAATCTGGGTTTTCCTTGTAATATGGATGCTCTTTGTGAATATGGTGTGCCACCTGATCAAGTAAAATATTGGTTTGCTGCTGATGTGCTAACGTAACAAGCTCTTTAAATTGTGATTCGGTCGAAAAATGAGGGTTAAGTTGAGTAAATGAGATTGGCCAATAACCATGATAGGCTGAAAATTGAGTTTTTGGTTCCGCCCAAAATCCATAAGGATTTTCGGTGTTTTTTACCAGTGGCGAAATCCATAAGCAATTAATGCCTAGTGATTTAAAATATCCATCTTTTATTTTTTGCGCAATTCCTGCAACATCGCCACCCTTATAATTGGCTGACGGTAAAACTAAACTATCGGGTAGGGGCTTGTTGTTACTCGTATCAGCATCAAAAAAACGATCTACAAATACGTTGTACATGATATTGGTATGCCAAGCCGTGCGCGGAAGTTCTTGAGGGCTTGCGGCTACTGCTCCTTCAATTAACGGAAGGAGAATATCATTAGAAATTCCGTACTCGTTAAATGCATAGGCTCTTACATAGGAAAGTGGATATGTACTGGCTTCCTCTGGTATTTCAATTGTAATTGTTTCTTTGTCATTAATATATGGAATGTAATGATTATTCCAAAATACAAATAATTGTGTGAAATGCTGATCTACCGTTAGTGTAATCGTTCTATTATCAAATGATTTGGATAGTAATTGGGGGACTTTATCAAAATTATCTTCGCCAATTTTTAAAATGGAATTGACCCCCCCTGTATTATTCGCTGCTTGTCGTGCATTATTTGGATCGAGTTGCCATTTTCCATCTAGCACAATTTGATAAGCGTAATCGCCTCTCTCAAGATAGAGCACTTGCTGATAAGCGCTGTCATGCCATTCGAGCTGTGTTGAAGCAGGGGTCCAGCCGTTAAATTCACCAGCTAGTTGTACTGATTGGTATTTTGCTCCTTTTGGATCGAAGCTGAACATATAGCGAATCTTTTGCGACTTTTTGAGCAAGACATCGGTAGAAATCCCTTTATTCCAGATTCGCATCAGCAGGAGTGGACTTTCAAAATCACTGGCTTGAAAAGCAATCTGTTTTTTGTTTTGGTAAAAGTCCATTTTTTTACCCTCAATAATTACCGAATCAATGGACTGATAATGTTCAACAAAATCACTCATTTGGAGTACATTGCTCGAATATTCTAGATTCTGGGGTATAATAAGATTTTCGAAAAGATCATTGTTAGAGTCTTGTGTTTTGGGTTTACAAGATGTTAATATGCTAAAAAACAATATTAAACCGATGAAATTGAATAGTTTAATGGCCATGATACTTAGGGTTTTAGTTCGTAAATAGTGGCTGTTTTGGGTTTTAAATTTAATATGGATGGAATTGATATCCATTGTGTTGACCCAAACTCTTGCATTGATTTGAACGACTGCAAAATCTCGTCATAGTCGGCAGTTTTTATTTGAATGTCCTCTTCATTGTTGTTCATGATAATCATGAAAGTCTCCCAATCAGCTTTGCGAAAGTAGACATAGGTTCCATTTTTGGGTACAAAATGCGTTAGTTTACCATATTGTAGGGCTGGATGTTGGTGTCGATATTGGGATAATTGACGGGTGAAATCTAGCGCTTCTATTTGTAAATCACTTAAGTTGGAGGCGGAGAAAACATTGGAAGTATCGCCTAACCAGCCTCCGGGCATGTCTTTACGGAGCATTGCATCACCTTGATCTTTAGCGCCATCCATCATAAACTCACCACCATGATAAAGCATCGGAATACCGCGAGTGGTCATTAAAAAGGTCATTCCCATTTTCCATTTTGCTAGGTCGTTTTGTATGGAACTAGCAAAACGATTGACATCATGATTCTCCAAAAAAATCACATTGCTATCTGCATTGGAATAGATAAAATCTTGGCTCAGGGTCATATAAAGACTAGCAACCCCATCAGTCCAGGAGTCATTTTGGTTGAAGGCATTACTGGCGGCATAGTAAACGGGGAAATCGGTTACTGAACGGAGTTTGCTAGGGCTTTTGATTTTTGGAAAAGAGCCACTTTGAAAATAAGCAGTGTGCGAAACGCCTTGCAGCCAAGCTTCGCCTAAGATGTTGAATTGTGGGTATTCGGCATACACAGCATCAACCCATCGTTTCATAAAGGCTTGATTTGAATAGGGGTAGGTATCCATTCTAATGCCTGATAATCCTGCATATTCTATCCACCAGATACTGTTCTGAATTAAATAATTAGCTACAAATGGATTGTTTTGGTTTAAATCGGGCATGCTTCGGTCGAACCAGCCGTTGCTCATAATTTGTCGGTCGCTGCTTGCAGCATGAGGATCCATTAGGGTTTCGGCTCGGTAGTTCGATCGTGTAAAATGCTCGTATTGATGTACCCAATCGTTGAAAGGGAGATCTTTCATCCACCAATGTTCTGAACCACAGTGGTTGAAGACCATGTCCATGATAATTTTAATTTGGTATGTTTTTGCTTTTTCAACCAAAGCCAGATAATCGGAATTGGAACCAAAGCGAGCATCAATTTGGTAATAGTCAGTGATGGCATAGCCGTGATAGGAATACTGTGGCATATTATTTTCAAGTAAAGGATTTATCCATAAAGCGGTTATTCCTAGTGACTTAAGGTAATCTAAATGGGCAGAAATTCCAGCGATATCGCCTCCATGGCGTCCATCAGGATTTGACCGTTGGGCGGTGTCGGGCATCGCAGTGAGCTGGTCGTTTTGTGGATTGCCGTTGGCAAATCGGTCTGGCATAAGTAAATAGAGCAAATCACTTTGATCAAATCCTCTTACCATTGCGGCATTTTCGCTGCGGGTTTTTAGTTGGTAAAACAGGTGAAGTTTGCGTTTTTTGCCAAGGTAAAAGTCTAGGTAAAAGGAACCAGCTTGGGCTTGAGGTTCTATTTCCAAATCGATAAAGAGGTAGTTAGGACTTTCCGCTGGATGTATTTTAATTACTTTAATGCCAGGATAATCTAGTTTTAATTGATACTGAGCGATGTTAGTGGAATGAACTAAGAGCTGTAATTGCTTGTTTTGCATTCCTGTCCACCAAAAAGGGGGTTCAACACGCTGGGCATAAGTGCTGAAAGTCAAAAAGATAACAGCCCAAAGCAGTAGAATATTTCTATACATTGATTGTGTTTTATTGAGGATGCTAATTTAAAAAAAAAAGGAACGAAGCATCACTTCGATAGGCATAAGAGTGGCTTTTTTTGAAGTATTTTGCTTGACTGTATTGGATGGTTTTTCGGGAATGGAATCAAGGAAGGAAAAAAAAGAGGTTACCCATTTGGATAACCTCTTTGATGAAATTTAGATATCAAATTTATTTTACCGCATCCACGATTGCTTTGAAAGCTTCTGGATTATTCATGGCTAAATCTGCTAAAGTCTTGCGATTAATATCGATGTCTTTTGCATGGATTTTACCCATAAATACGGAATAGGATAAACCGAATTGGCGAGCGCCTGCGTTGATTCTTTGAATCCAAAGGGCTCTGAAATTACGTTTTTTGGTACGTCTGTCACGGTAGGCATAGGTTTGACCTTTTTCCCAAGAATTCTTGGCAACCGTCCATACGTTACTTCTGCGCCCAAATTGACCCCTGGTCAACTTCATTAATCTTTTTCTGCGGGCTCTTGATGCTACTGCATTTACTGATCTTGGCATTGCTTCTTAATTTAATTGTTTCAGCGTTCTTTTATTAGAATCTTTAAGTTTTTAGGCTGATAACAATGGTTAAACACTAATTAATTAATTGACTAATAATCTTTTGATTCTAGCCTCATCTGCATGATCCACGGTCGTTGTATACGTCAAATTACGTTTTTGCTTGGTGGTTTTCTTAGTCAAAATATGACTTTTGTATGCATGTTTTCTCTTTACTTTACCGGTGCCGGTCAGAGTGAACCGTTTTTTGGCTCCGGATTTGGATTTCATCTTTGGCATTACGCTTAGATTTTGAGTTAATAATTTATGAACCTATTTATTTCGACTTTGGGGCGATCATCATAATCATCCGTTTTCCTTCGAGCTTGGGCAAACTTTCAACTTTGCCATATTCTTCAAGTTCTTGGGCAAACCTTAATAAGATAATTTCGCCTTGATCTTTGTACACTATTGAACGGCCTTTAAAGAAAACATCAACTTTTACTTTGGAGCCTTCTCCTAAGAAATTGATAGCATGTTTTAATTTAAAGTGGAAATCATGGTCATCGGTATTGGGTCCTAAACGAATTTCTTTTACAACCACTTTAGCCGATTTTGCTTTGATTTCCTTCTGTTTTTTCTTTAGTTCGTAAAGAAACTTATTATAATCAACTACCTTACAAACAGGTGGGGTAGCAGTGGGGGAGATTTCAACTAAATCTAAGCCCTGATCTTCCGAAATATTTAGAGCGTCTTTAAGGCTATAAATACCTATTTCGATGTTTTCACCAACCAAACGAACCATTTGGGCGGTGATTTCACTGTTTATTTTATGCGGATTACTAGGTTTTATTGGTCGACGACCTCTTGGACCTGAATTAAATCGCTGTGCTATAATTAATCCTCCTATTATTAGTTAATATATTAGTATTGAGTTGCTTGCGCAACTTCATGGTTTATCTTTTGCACTAATTCGTCTATCGACATGCTCCCCAAATCTCCTTCTGCTTGCTTACGAACCGACAAAGTTTGCGTGCTTTCTTCCTTATCCCCCACGATAATCATGTACGGAACTCGTTGAATTTCAGCATCTCTAATCTTTTTACCAGCCTTCTCACTCCGGAAATCTATGGTGGCGCGAATTTCGTAATTTTTTAATAAACTCAAAACTTTTTCTGCATAATCATGATATTTTTCACTGATAGGCAATATTCTAAGCTGTTCGGGGGTTAGCCACAATGGAAATTTTCCTGCAGTATGTTCAATTAGCACGGCTACAAATCGTTCCATAGAACCAAATGGCGCACGATGAATCATTACTGGACGGTGTTTTTTGTTGTCGTCGCCAATGTACTCCAATTCAAAACGTTCTGGTAAATTATAGTCAACTTGAATAGTTCCTAATTGCCATTTTCTGCCAATAGCATCCCGAACCATAAAGTCCATTTTGGGACCATAAAAAGCGGCTTCGCCTTCTACTACCACATATTCTAAACCTGATTCTTGGGCCACCTCAATAATGGCAGATTCTGCTTTTTGCCAGTTTTCGTCGGTACCTATATATTTATTAGGATTGTTGGGGTCGCGTACTGATATCTGTGTGATAAAATCTTTGAAATCTAAAGCGCCAAAAATTTGAAGTACGATTTTTATAACCCCTTTAAACTCATCCTTTACTTGATCTGGGCGACAGAAAATATGTGCATCATCTTGCGTAAATCCTCTCACACGGGTTAAGCCATGCAATTCACCACTCTGCTCATATCGATATACGGTGCCAAATTCAGCAAATCTGATGGGTAATTCTTTGTATGAATGAGGTTTGAATTTATAAATCTCACAGTGGTGAGGGCAATTCATAGGCTTTAATAAGAATTCTTCCCCTTCATTGGGGGTAGTAATTGGGCGGAAACTGTCAGCACCATATTTTGCGTAATGTCCGCTAGTGACATACAATTCTTTGCTGCCAATATGTGGACTTATAACCGCTTCGTAACCAGCGTCTTTTTGAACTTTTTTTAAGAAATTTTCAAGTCTTTCGCGCAATTGTGCACCCTTGGGAAGCCATAGCGGCAATCCTTGTCCTACTCTTTGTGAGAAAGTAAATAATTCTAATTCTTTTCCAATTTTGCGATGGTCTCTTTTCTTTGCTTCTTCGAGCATTGCTAAATAATCATCGAGTTCTTTTTTCTTGGGAAAGGAAATGCCGTAAATGCGTGTAAGCTGTTTGCGATTTTCATCGCCACGCCAATAGGCACCAGCGATATTCAGCAACTTAATAGCTTTGATATGACTAGTATTTGGTAAATGTGGACCACGACATAAATCGGTAAAAGCTCCACAACTATAAAAGGAGATGGCGCCATCCTCTAAACCTTCGATCAGTTCCACTTTGTATTCATCGCCTTTATCGATAAAGGTTTTTAAGGCTTCTGCCTTTGGAACTTCACGACGCACAAAATCTTGCTTTTGTGCTGCCAATTCCATCATCTTTTTTTCAATAACAAGCAAATCTTCTTGGGTAACAGTCTGTTCTCCCAAATCCATATCATAGTAAAAACCATTTTCAATGTCGGGACCAGTGCCGAATTTGGTGCCAGGATACAGTTGTTCAATAGACTCGGCTAAAAGATGGGCTGATGAATGCCACATGGTGGATTTTCCTTCCGGATCATTCCATGTAAGTAATTGAAGATTACCATCTTCGTTTAATGGAAGAAAAGAATCTACTACTTTGCCATTAAATTTGGCTGAAAGTACATTGCGCGCAAGTCCTTCACTAATATTTTGAGCTATTTCCATCGCCGTAGTTCCTCTAGAAACTTGACGGGTCGATTGATCAGGCAGGGTTATAGTTATCATAATTTTATATGCAAAAATAAGAGTGCAAAAGTAAACTAAAATTCGTTGTACCTAAAAAAATGCTCCCTTTTTTATCTAAATCTTTTGGCCTCAATTCTAGTAGTTAACGGATTATCTAGTTTTAACTTTACTAAGTATCGTAAAATGGGTCATTAAATTTCCTTCAATACTTAGTTTACTATTAAATTTTTTATCCTTTTTGTTAAAAATCTTGTTTTAGTATATATCTTTATAGCGTTTATGATAAAAAAACAATATTTTGTTAGTGTGACTAATTTTTTGTTAGCACCTAATAATTATCTACCAACAAGCTTTTTATTTGATAAACAGGAATTTAATCCTTAAAAGAGCGGCCTTATATGCATGAACTGGTGAAAATTAATAAAGCATTAACCGACGAAATTGCTCAGTTGAAGCTTGAAAAGAAAGCGATTGAAGCCACGTTAAATCAATAGAAGAATGAATCTAGGCAATTAATTGATCAACTTTTGGTTGATAAAGAATTGCTTGAGGAAAAATCATAGCATTATTGGGAGATTCTCGATAATTTGCAAGATGCCTATTTCCATTCTGATTTGAAGGGAAATTACGTTTTTGTGAATTCGGCCGCCGTAAAAATGTTTGGCTATGATAATCCATGAGAGTTGCTGGGGACATCAGCATATAATTTGTACGCAGAGGAAGGGGTAAGGGAAAAGCTTTTCAATGCAATGAAAGCAAACGGCAAAGTGGTTGATTGGAATGGTTTAGGAAAGCGAAGGGATGGAACTAGCTTCTGGGTGTCGATGAATGTGCAATATATTTATGATAATGAGGGTAAAATTATTGGTGCACAAGGAGTTGTAAGAGATATTTCTGAACGAAAACATTTGGAAGAAGGCCTTCGCCTGGGTGAAGAAAAATTTCGTAAAGCTTTTGATATTAGTGCTGATTCAATCAATATAAACCGTTTGAATGATGGTAATTATGCTTTTGTAAATAGAGGATTTTTGCAAATAACAGGTTTTACCGAGGAGGAA
>DYSI01000043.1 GCA_020718275.1 Draconibacterium orientale | reverse complement strand
TAGGTCCAGTAATGCTTGCTCCGGTTGGACCGGTAGCTCCGTCAATTCCAGTAGGACCTGTTGGTCCGGTGTCTCCGTCAGAACCGGTAGGACCAGTGATACTTGCTCCAGTAGGACCGGTAGCTCCGTCAATTCCAGTAGGACCTGTTGGTCCAGTATTTCCATCTAAACCAGTAGGTCCAGTAGATCCATCGTTTCCAGTAGGTCCAGTAAGACCTTGTCCAAGTGATCTACACAAATTAATCCAGCCAGTGGATCCACCGGTAGTTGGTTGATAAGTTCTAAAGAAGAAATAACATTGGTAATCAGTATCGTATACGAATAGGCTGTTGGCAATGGAGGCGGTAGGAATTGCTAAACGAGTGTTAGAATCCATTCGAGGAATTAAAATCCCTCGATTTACATCATCGACTTCAAAGACAGCAGAAGGATGGACGTTCGGTTGGGCTAGATTAATACCAACTTGCTGCTGTGCAAAACTGGAAAATGAAAAAAGAAAGAAAAACAGAATCAACATTATTCGTAAGTTGAATTGTTTTTGATTCAGTTTATGTAGGTACTTTAAAAATAATTGATTAGGTGACATAGTCTATATTTTTTCTATAAAACAAGTGTTACTTTTCCTGTAAATTTACGTTTTTGCCCATCTGCATCCAGACTATTGTGGTTTCTTCCTTTTACAATAATTACCCATGAATAAACGCCAATAATAGGTTCAGAGGTGACACCTTTGAAGTCGCCAGTCCAACCTTCGTTAAGGTCTTTAGTTTGGAAAACTATCCTTCCCCAACGGTCATAGATGATAAATTGATAATCTATTACTTCAAAATCAACTTGGAAAACTGGGATAAAAACATCATTCAAACCATCACCATTAGGAGAAAATGCATCAGGTGTAAAAAGATTAGTAAGGGCTGGAGGCATATTAACAAGTGTCCAAATTGGATAAAATTCCATGGGTGTAACATCCTTAATTTCAACAGTATTGAGGTTGTTAGTCCCTCTTGGTTCCATATCGAGCCATTTGCCTAAAGAGGTATTATTTCTACTAGCCAATAAGCGGTCTGGATCAAGAGAATTAGAGGCGTTAGAAATGTCAATAGCAGAATAAGAAAATGAGATATTTACTTCTGGCATATTGTTTTTGTCGCTAGGATTGATTATCCAATAGCGATCAACTACTTTTCTAGCTTCAATTTCGAGGGGTGAGGCAGATGCGGGAAGAGGTAAATTGTAGATATCGGAATGATAAGTTGCGAAATTAAAAAAGTCCGAAACGGCCATTGGATTTTTTAGATTAATGCTAAAGCTTAAATCGTCATCTGCAAAGTAATTATCAGAGCCAAAAGGAATGGTGAAAGTGCCAACGTAACTTCCTGTGTTCCATTTAATAAAACCATGATTTCCAAGCTGAGTTTCGCTTTTTATAAATCCTGAAATGTAGTTGATTGCATTTGGATCTTGTTTTTTAAATTCAATGGTTCTTGAATTCAGAATTAAAGGAGCGGCTAAATGAAGGGTATTGTTTACTGAATTTAAATCGTTTACCAAAATTTTTCTGGAGTCAATAAGGGCTAAATTTTCAAAGAAAGTTGGTGTTATTCCTCCAATAATTTGGTTCGTCGTAGGGTTCTGGAGGGTAACTAAACCATCGGTAAGTGAGGCAGAACTTGGCGGAAATACATTGGAGAAAGAGTTGTTGGTCCAATCGCCTGAAACATACAGATGACCTTCATCCTGCAAATCAATAGTTCCATCATTAACTCCATCATTTTGATTTTCGAAGGACCCCAGTACAGCAAGCGTTAATTTTGTACTTGGCACGCCAGATCCAAAGACCTGAATCCGGCCTCCAGAATTAGTAAGTGCAGACTGACTGTTAACATTAAAGCCAACTAATACACTAAGAATCAATATGATAATTTGTTTTTGCAAGATAAATATATAGCTTAATTTAAATTAGCGACTGTGCCCAAAATTGAAAATCCTTGTGTGTAAACATGAATAACAAATAGAGTGCGAAAGTATACTTTTTTACCACTAATTAGCGTTATTAAATTAATAAATTTTATGATTCCAAAAGAATACACTAGTATTGAAAAGAGTGATTTAGATTTGATAAATTAGATAACTTTAATAAAAAAGGTTGTTTATAAATAAAAATTTATTAATTTTATAATGTTGACTATGTTTTCAATTGTAAAGTCCATTTATTCAGTATTTTGAAATCATGAAATCCATCATTCTGAATTGCAAGCATTGTACGAAGTAAACTTAATTATGTTTTGTTCAAAACGGTAATAGTGATCTACTTCTATGGAAATTATATACCTTAGGAATTAGTGATAGGTTTTTGTTTTATACGGGAGTTCTAATAATTGCTTTTTCTTCGTTGGACTTCAATTTTAAAATCCTCACTTCCCTTCGACTTCGCTCAGGGTAGACTTGCTCAGTGCATCGCATTTACACCAGTAAACTGCGGTTTTAAACTTGTGGTGAGCCCGTCGAACTAATCTTGACCGCCTCAAAAAATCTAATTTTTAGAATCCCTCTATAGAATAATTACTTCTGGTTCCAGCCTAATTTCAAAAAGCTCAAAAACTTTTGTTTGAACTATTCTTGCTAGTTCTAATATTTCCGTTCCTGAGGCATGATTATAATTAATTATCACAAGGGCTTGTTGCTGATGAATCATGGCGCCTCCATGCTGGTAACCTTTCAAACCAGCTTTTTCGATAAGCCATCCAGCTGCAATTTTCACGCGGTTAGTTTGATCAGGAAAGTGAACAATATCTGGAAAAAGTGACTTGATTTTTTCAAATTCTGGATTGCTAATAACAGGGTTTTTAAAGAAACTACCTGCATTGCCAAATATTTTATAATCAGGTAGTTTGCTGTTTCGAATGTCACGTATTACCATCGCAACATCCTGAAGTCTTGGCGCTATAATTTGACGACTGGAAAGCTCTTCGGCTACTTTTCCATAGTTCAGAATAAATTCACTTTTCTTTGAAAGTTGAAAGGTCACGGCTGTTACCACCCAATGTGCTATTTGATTGTTCTTAAAAATACTTTGTCGGTATGCAAATTGGCAATCTGGACGATTGATGGTGTTGTGTGTAAAATCTTGTAAATCAATATAATCTATTTTTTGAATTACATTTCCCACCTCCATTCCATACGCGCCAATATTCTGTATGGGGGCTGCTCCAACGGTTCCTGGAATTGCTACTAGATTTTCGATTCCATAATACTGGTTTTCTATGCAAAATGTAACAAAATCATCCCAAATTTCCCCCGCTTTAGCCTGAATAATTACTTTTGAATCATCTTCTTCAGTAATAAAAATTCCTTTGGTATTTATATGGATAATTGTCCCTTCATAATTTTTTGAAAATAAAGTGTTTGCGCCTGACCCAATAAAATAGAATGGTTTGGGCAGAAGGCGCATAAGATTCTTAAATTCAGCAAAGTCTGACTCCTGATTAATTTCAATCAATACTTTTGCAATGGCATCGATTCCAAAGGTGCTATAGTTATTAAGGGAAGCGTTATGGGTAACTTTCATAAAAAAAAGGTTATACTGGTGATGGGTTATTTTTTGTAAATGTTAGGTAAAAATCTGTTTACTAAATCGCAGTGTGTTTATACTTATAGTAAATTGAATATTTTGTTTCAGACCCAAAAGACAAGGGCAAAATTATAGAAATATAGGTTGCAATTCAATCATTTAATTTATCATTTCCTCAAAGAATATGGTTTAAGAATAGTTTTATTGTTTCCTAGCTGTGAAGGTAATTCCTTCATTAAAGTTAGTTTCGTCCAGTCTTCATTTTATCTAAAGTCGAGATATGTTTATAATTATAAATCAAGTTTTTAGCATTATAATACTAGAGCTAAACCTAATCCTAGACTTTGTTTGGCTTGCAGTCGAGGGCCAACATTTTCTTTCAATCCATCGCCATTGGTATCCACTAGAATGCTTATATCTTCATCATAAATAAGGTCGAGTGAGAATGTAGCTCTTACAATTCGGCTTATTTTATAGCTTACAAAACTTGACCAGTTTATATCTAGTTTTAGTGGTTTTTGCGAAAAAGCTGAAAACAATTCGACTTTAGAACTCAGGGTTAAACCATTTTTAAATTCCTGTTGGTAATTTGCCTTTATAAAAGCGCCGGGTTCGTTTTTGAATTTATTACTCGGGCTAATGATTTGTCCGGCTGAGTTGTAGCTTGGTTTTTCGATTCCGTAACTCCCCAAATCTGCCAATCGTGGATCATTGACAATGGTTAATTTGTTGGTGATTGGGCTAAAAAGAAACGACAGGGAGGAATTAGGTAAGTAGTCAAAACCCAGTCCTGCAATGAAATACCCTGGCGCCATAAACATCGAAACGGGAACTGAATCATTGGGATAATTATAGCCACGGGCGAGCTGTGAATTAAAGCTCAAGTAATAGGAGTAATTCCATTTTGGGCTAGCCTTGAATCCAAATTTGGAAGCAAAGTTTAAAATGTCATCCGTCTTTTTGGTAACAAAATTATCGAAAATCAAGCTTCCAAATTTTAGCTCGATAAGGTTTTCCCACGACCGCTTTCCTTTATTGTATCGAAGTCTAAAATGAGAAATAGAATTAAGGTTCAGTTGATTGTCGCCTCCTGCAGCCCAGTTTGTAAAGGAGGTTTGACCTACATTCAGCGTAATAATGCCTAAAGATTTCCATGTGCTATCGGGGGATAATATCCTTTCCGTTTGAGCAGTTAGTGGCAGCTCAACTAAGAGAAAAAAACCGATAATAAATATGCATTTTATTTTCAATAGCCATTGTTTTACAGCCTGCAAAAGTAAAAAAAGCCCATGGAACTGCCGAATGTTTTATTTTAAAGTAGCCTGTTTTTTGCTATTAATATTTTTTTGCTCTTACAGGGATTTTTTAAAGATAGAATTCTCATGCTTTTATTCAGCTAGTTTTTTACCAAGCAAGGGTTATTCGAAAAATGTAAGTACAATTGTTATAGAGATGTTTTTACTGGTAATAGCTTTTTAATACCTTTGTTTCTTCAATTTTATGGTGAAAAAGGCATATTCTAATTTGAAATAGAGATGCTACATATTGACTAAAACCTTAATAATGAATAATAAAAATTCTAAAAAAACCTTAGTGTTGGGGGCAAGCGAAAAGGTAGATCGATATTCAAACAAGGCGGTCAGATTATTATTGGAGTATGGACATCCTGTAATTGCTCACGGCTTGCGAAATGGAAAAATCAAGGATGTTGAGATATTAACTGAAAAGCCTCAAGATAAAGATATTCATACAGTTACATTGTATTTAGGACCGCAAAATCAAGTAGGTTATTACGATTATCTTGTTGGTTTACAACCTAAGCGAGTAATTTTTAATCCAGGGACAGAGAATCCAGTGCTTAAACAAAAATTAGTTCAATCGTATATTGAAGTGGTAGAATACTGCACTTTAGTAATGTTGAAGCATGAAATGTTTTAGTGCTGAATTTCTTCGTTATTGCTTATTAGTTCGTTGTTTTTATACCAGAAACTGTCTATCAAAACACCCGATTGATTGAACTGCAAATACGAACCGTCTTTTTGACTTTTTTTATAGGAAGTTTTTGTTTTTATTTGTCCGTTTGAGAAAAACGAAATTAGCTGACCTTGTCCTTTTATAAAATTCCCTTGTCCGACTAACCTTCCATATTGATCAAAATAAGACCAAACGGAGTCAAATTGATTTTGAAAATAATAGCCCTCTATACGCAACTGACTTTCTGTGTAATATGCTCGATAGACGCCATGGAGGCTGTCCAATTGGTAATGAAACTCCTCCATTAATTGGCCGGATTTATAATATTTTTTGGAATATCCATGATGCAATCCGTCTTGAAATTGCTCGTCTAAATCAACTTTTCCATCATAATAATATTGGAGACTTTGACCGTTTATTTTCCCATTTTCATAATGATAGACCGACTGCAATTGTCCGTTTGGATAGTAATATGAACTCGTTCCATCCAATTGATTATGTTGGTATTGTAGGCTAGATTGGATTTTTCCATCAGGAAAATATGTTTCTTTAGTGCTTCTATTACAAGCGCTTAGTGCGATTAGAAACCCAATTAGCAGAATATAAAACGCGTATTTCATGTTTTATTGAATCGGAAGTAATCGACGATACATTTGTATGGTATTTTCCAAGCCAAAGTACAAGGCGTCAGCAATAAGTGCATGCCCAATGGAAACCTCCAATAAATTAGGTATCATTTTGGCAAAGAAGGCCAAATTTTCTAAGTTTAAATCATGGCCAGCATTAATACCTAAGTTTAAGGAGTTTGCCGCTACGGCAGCACTGATAAATGGTTTTATGGCTGAGTCTGGATTAAAAGGATAATTGGTGGCGTAGCTTTCGGTATACAATTCAATTCTATCGGTACCAGTTTCTTTAGCATTAAAAACCATTTCTTCGTCCGCATCTACAAAAATGGAAGCCCTGATTCCAGCTTCTTGCAACTGACCAATAATATCTTGCAGAAATTTTTTATGAAGCTTGGTGTTCCAACCAGCATTTGATGTAATGGCTTCAGGAGCATCAGGAACTAGGGTAGCTTGTGCAGGTTTGACCGCCAAAACAAGTTCCATAAATTTCGGTATAGGGTTACCTTCGATATTAAACTCTGTTTTAATTGTATGGTTCAAATCATAGACGTCTTGATAGCGAATATGGCGTTCATCGGGTCTAGGATGAACCGTTATACCCTGAGCTCCAAATCGCTCGCAGTCCAAGGCGGTCTTCAGAAGGTTGGGGAGGTTTCCTCCTCTTGCATTGCGCAAAGTGGCAATTTTATTGATGTTTACACTTAGCTTTGTCATAAGTTGTATATTTGTTGCAAATTTACAAAATCAAGGATAGTATAGCCCTAAAAGATTATGATTGCAAGAGAATTAATTTCTGAAAGTGTAAGTCCTTTAATGACAAGCGATACGGGTTTGGAAGCCTTGAGTATGATGGAGGAATTTAAGGTTAGGCATCTGCCGATTGTAAATTCTGAGATACTATTGGGCGTCATTGCCGAAAATGATGTGCTCAATATGCAGGATCCTGAATCGCCTATTGGCGCTAATGAACTATCGCTTAGCAAACCGTATGTTGACGAGAATCAACATTTCTATGAAGTGATAAAGGAGATTTCGCAACAGAAGCTTAGCTTGATTCCAGTAGTGGGTAAGCAAATGAAGTATTTGGGGGTGGTAACGCTTACCGATTTAATCCATGAACTTTCGCACTATAATGCGGTAAATCAGCCTGGAGGAATTATTGTTTTGCAAATAAACGAACATGATTATTCCCTCTCCGAAATGGCTAAAATTGTAGAATCGAATGATGCGATTATTCTTAGTTCGTACCTATATTCGCTGCCTAATAGCACCAGTATGGAGGTGACACTTAAGGTCAATAAAATGGATATTTCGCCTATTCTTCAAACCTTTGAACGGTATGGTTATCAAATAAAAACTAGCATTTTCGAAACGCATGATGAAGAAATGGATGAGCGATTTGAGGGCTTGATGCGTTTTCTCAATATCTAATAATGGTGAGCAATTCTAACAATTTTCTTTTAGCCTTAATCTTACTTGCTTTTACCAATGGATTTGCCCAGGAAATTATCATAGGTGAAATAATAATTGTTGGAAATAAGAAAACGAAGGATAGTTTTATACTCCGTGAATTGCTTTTTGAAATGGGAGACACCCTTCAGACTGAAAGCTGGGATAAGATTAAGATTCAATGCGAAAACAACCTCAATAATACCTCACTTTTTCTGAATGCTGAGCTATTTTTAAAGCAAAATGATCAGATAGCGAGCGTGGAGGTGGTGGTTTCCGAACGCTGGTATTTTTGGCCAGTTCCTCAATTTAATATCGATGAAAGAAATTTTAATACCTGGTTTGAATCAAAAAATTTATCCCGAGCTAGTGGAGGAATGTTTCTGACACACAATAATATGCGCGGAAGGGGCGAGGTGTTGAATGTTTTACTGATGGTGGGTTATAATCGAAAAGTGGGCTTATCATATGAAATACCCTACCTTAACAAAAAGAAAACTTTTGGAATTGGTTTTCAGTCAATCTATTCACTTCGTCATGAAGTGAACGCAAGCACTGAATTCGATAAACAGGAATACTTGAAAACAAAGGAGGAAGCCATTCAAACTGATTGGATTAATGCATTACAATTCACTTACAGGCCTAAATATTATTTCACTCATTTGCTCCAACTGCGTTATCATGAATGGTATTTCGCCGACACACTTCTTGACTTTAACCCGCAATATAGTTTAGATACCTCAAATACTTTTCGCTATTTCGGTTTTTATTACAAACTTAAACTCGATCATCGTGATTACGCACCTTATCCTTTAAAGGGTTATTATATTGATTTTGAGATATTTAAATATGGGCTTGGCATTGTTAATCACAATTTGAATATGATAAGTTTTAAGTCCACGTCGCGTAAGTATTGGCAAATAAATAAACATTGGTTTTGGGCGGGTGGTATAATTGCCAAAGTATCAAATCATCAAAAACAGCCCTATCTTTTGCAACGTGGATTGGGCTATGGACGTGATTTTGTTCGCGCATACGAATATTATGTGATTGACGGACAAGATTTTTTTCTTGCTAAAGCTAATTTGAAATATGCGCTATTGAGTAAAAAGGTCATCAAATTTGAACGCATACAGGCCGTAAAATTCAATACAATTCCAATCTCACTATACTTAAATCTATTTTCTGACTTCGGTATAGTAAATAATCGGCAGGCCTACAGTTCCACTAATTTGTTGCCCAATCAACCGCTGTATTCTGTTGGATTAGGGCTCGATTTTGTTTCATATTATGATATGGTTGGTCGATTTGAAGTAGCCATTAATCATTTTGGTGAAACTAATTTCTACTTGCATTTTATAGCGCCAATCTAGCTTAAAGTTTTTGTTTAGTTAAGGGTTTGATAATTAGGTTTATAAAAGTATTTTTTTATCGAAAAGGTAAATCATTTAGGAATTTTAATGATAAAAATTACCATTGACCAAAAAAAAACTTTTACTTTTGTGCAAAAGCAAATTTATGGATATAAATCAACATTGTAAGAATTGTAAATATAAGTCCCACTTATTCGATAAGTTAAGTGATGAGGAGCTGGTGTTCATACATAAAAATAAACAAACAGTAGAGGTAAAGAGAGGGGCTATTATCAGTAAATCTGGTGAGCCAATACGTGAATTTATCTATTTAATTGAAGGCTTAGCCAAATTGCAAAAAGTAGGGAAGAATGGCAAAGAACAAATTATCAGTTTAGCTCGACCACTTGATTTTATTGGATTACTCTCAATATTTTCCAAAGACACCTATGAATATACAGTCACAGCCTTGGTGGATAGTGTGGTTTGTAAGATCAATATTGATAGCATGCGAAAAATGGTTCAAATGAATGGGATGTTTTCGATGGATATTTTGAAATACATCAGTACTATATCTGATGAAATAATTCGTACGACCTACGCCATTAATAGCAAAAACTTGAGGGGGAGAATCGCTTTATTATTGGTGGATTTTTCACAAAGATATTTTCAATCCAATTCGTTCGATTTGCCTCTTTCGCGCAAAGAAATGGCTGAAATGATTGATATGACTCCCGAAAACGTAATACGGATATTATCAGAGTTTCGCCGTGATAATATTATCAACGTACGAGGAAAGCATATTGAAATACTAAATATGAATTTACTACTGAAAATCAGAGATTTAGGTTAATTGTTTTTTCTATTAGCCTAGTCTTGCAGATTTTCTAAGTTTTGGTGAATACTATATTCCCTCCATTTTTTTATCACTTGAGTCATATCATCTGGTAAATCTGAATCGAAGAAAATATATTCATTAGTTCTAGGATGAATAAAACCTAATGACTTGGCATGCAGTGCTTGACGTGGTATGATATTAAAGCAATTGTCGACAAACTGCTTATACTTGGTAAAGGTAGTTCCTTTTAGAGCTCTATCTCCTCCATAGGTTGCATCATTGAAAAGCGCATGCCCAATATGCCGCATGTGAGCTCGTATTTGATGAGTTCGACCTGTTTCCAATTGGCACTCAATCGTACTCACATAACCAAAACGTTCCAATACTTTGTAATGAGTAATGGCTGATTTTCCATATTCGCCATTTGGAAAAACACTCATAACTCTGCGGTCTTTGAGGCTTCTGCCAATATGTCCTTCAACAGTTCCTGTGTCTTCCACAAAATTTCCCCATGCTAAGGCAATGTATTTCCGCTCAATGCTATGATTGAAGAATTGAAGGGCTAGTTTAGACTGAGCAAATTCTGTTTTCGCAATTAATAATACGCCGCTAGTATCTTTATCGATTCGATGCACTAAATAAGGAATTTGGATTTCGTTTAAGTACTCTTTACTGAGGTGATAACACAGTGCGTTTATCAAAGTTCCATCGTAATTATTATAGCCAGGGTGAACGACCATTCCGGCGGCCTTATTTACTACAATGATTTCCTCGTCTTCGTACATTATTTCAAGAGGAATTTCTTGTGGTATTATCTCAACCTCGCGCGGTGGGGTTGAAAGTACTATGCGAATTTCGTCGAGTGGTTTCACCCGATAATTTGATTTAACGACGGCATCATTTACCAAAACACTGGCCGCGCGAATCGCATTTTGCAATTTGTTGCGCGTAACATTTTCAATCCTGCCCATCAAAAATTTATCGATGCGCAACATCTGTTGACCTTTATCTACTTTAAAGTTAAAATGCTCATACAGTTCTTCTTGGATGTTATCGTCCTCGACCAATAATGAAAAATCTTCCTCGCTCATCTACTGATTATTAGTTTTTTATTTCCCATTATCCCTTTCTCGCGGTTTGTTATTTGGAGTATGTAAACGCCATTGCTTAAGTGACTTATGTCAATATTAGAAGTAAATTCCATTTGTGAAATAAGTTGACCTTGAACACTTAAAATATTTATTTGGGTGGGTGTTTCTACGGTTGTTTTTTCAAAATTAATATGTAGCAGCGAGCTATGGTTAGGGTTTGGGTAAATCGAAAATTCAGTGAATGGTTTTGAATTTATTGTTTTAGGGTCGATTCCTACATGGGCATATTCTTGGGCGCCCAGGATAGGGCGCATCATCAAACAACCATTATAGGTAGAATTTATCCAGTTGCCGCCAACATTGTAAAATACATGTTCCGATTGGTCATTGTTAAAGTCGAAACCAATATTCAAATTGTCTTTAGTGGTTTGACGCCAGCCTATAAAAAATGAACCACTTACGGCAATAGGCTCTTCAAGTACATAAGTGTGATACTGAAATAAGTCGGACTCAAATTCTGGTCGACGACCTGATTGCTCATAGATTACGTTGCCAGGCAGTCCGTTTTGATTGTCCCAAATCGTTAAGAAAAAATATTGCTGATTGGCATTTCCTAAAGTTTGATTAAAATACATCTCAATCGAACGCAAAGTGTCGTCGACACTCAGGTCAAATTGGTAAGCAACTCTGCCATTGGGAGTTGAAAGACCATAACCAGCCTCGGGTATCCCATCATCGTAGGATAAATAATTATAAAAAGTTTGATAAAAAGCTAAGGTGTCGTTATTCTTATTAATGTCGGGAGGTGGTGTGTTGGTGAAAATATTAAACAGCACTCTAAACTCTGGAAACTGTGGTGCACTGGTCGTAAATGTTTTACTTAAATAATCAGGAAAGAAATTAATAACTTCTTGCGAAAAAACAGGTAAAGAAGAAGGATTGATTACTGGTTCTATTACAACGCTTTGATTCCATAAATCATAGACATAAAAGTATTGATTTACATTTTTTGCGCCAATTATTTTGTCAAAATTCTTGAATTGAATACCAAGACCATACTTTGTCCAATGAGCCGGATTAGCAGCGTATTGATTCCATGGCATAGATTGATAATCAAGGAGTAGACTTGTTTGATAACTTTGAATGGCAAGGTCATTATACGAAGTGTCGTTATAACTTCGGTTGGCATTTAGAAGAATATAATCTAGATTCCAGTGGCTGTATAATCCTGAGCGCCAGCTAGGCTTGTCGGCTGAAGGAACGCGAGCGTAATTATAAAATCGAAATCGAAAATTGGGTTTGAAATAAGCAGTATCAGTTATTGGAATCATAACTTGCAAAAAGCTAGTATCGTAATGTATTCTAAAGCTATCGAGGCTTATTCCATCAATTTTCCATAAGCTCTTCCATTGATTGAGTGATGGATTGTAAAACTGCAGTACTAAGGAGTCGCCGGGAAGTGGTGATGCGCCTTTTCCTTGAGGCTGCACGTAGAAACTAAGATAAACGGAATCGGCAGGGCTCAAGGCTTGGTTGATGATTCCAAAAAGCGTATCAAGTCTAATGTCTTGAGTGGTAAGGGTATCTGCACCAGCAGGAAAAGATCCCATGTGGGGATATACCGTTCCAACATCATTCATGGC
The DNA here is from genome assembly GCA_020718275.1 of Draconibacterium orientale. Classification (GTDB taxonomy): domain Bacteria; phylum Bacteroidota; class Bacteroidia; order Bacteroidales; family UBA1556; genus UBA6267. Next base: position 4,582 of record DYSI01000043.1, on the reverse strand, counting down.
GTCAAAAGTAGCCACCCCAATTGAGGGAGGATTAACCGCATACGAGCGGTTGATAAATACACTTTTCGTCGCCCAGATTTTTTCGTCGGGATAGAGAAGTGGAATTGAAAAATCTTCGATTAGAGGCAAAAGGATGGCCGAGCTTCCCCCTTTTCGATTACTATCATTTGGCTTATGAGTTTTAAGTAATGCTGCGTTAATCGATGGATTTCGATTCATGCCATGAAGAACCTCTTGGGCAAAAACCAAAGAATGGAAACTGCTGAAAACTACCAGTATGACAATACTTAGAATGCGCATAAAATATTGATGCTATGGGTTGGTTGGTAAATCGGGTTCTTCACTAGTCGCTCCTTCGGGATTTGATTTCAATGTATTGAGGTATTGCTCAAAGTCGAAATTCTTATTGGATTTGTACCAAAAATCAATGGCTTGACCCATGTTTACGTTCGGAGTAATACTGTAATTTGGAGATTGCCGATAAATGCGAACGGAGGAAGTATCGTCGCCAATTTCAAAGTGCTCTTCGCCAAGATTTAATGATGATAGATGGAGTATTTTGATGGCTTCGCGTCGCGTTAATCCTATCAACATTGGCACATTCACTAAGGACTTGTCATTTCCTAAACCCAAATCTAATTCAATGCCCGAACCCTTAAGAATTAGGCTTCCTGGTGCTATTGGTTTTCCTCGGTAGCGTTGGGCTACTATTGCGTTTTTTGCAATGTCAGGAACGTAATTTAGTTTTTTGATTATCAAGCCGTAGGTTTCAACAATACTGCTTGCATTGCGATAACTTAAATCTACCAAATTAGGCATTTTTATCATTTCTGGATTCATAGAAATAACTGTCAGATACACATGCCTCCCCTCCTTTACCAAAGCTTCCGGCATTGGGTCTTGCTCAACGATGCTGCCTCTTTCTTTCGTTGGGTCGTAAATAGAATCGTTGATGGTGAAAACGAATTTATCATATTCAGGCTGGTTTTCAAGTTCGCTATAGAATAAACCAGTGAAATTTGGAACTGATATTGACTCACCATGGCGGGTAAATGATTTTAAGGAGAAAATAGTTATCATCAATAGTACAATTCCGCTAACGGAAATATAGCCTAAATGAAGGTATAACTTCTTGTTTTTTAATAACTCTAGCATAAATAATTAGATGGTAATACGATTGTAGATTTCGGTAATTAAATTAACTTCAAAAGTAATGCTTTATTGTTTATAAGCGCGAATATGTTTTCAAAGGACGATGAATGCAGCAGTTTGACTGCCTATTTTTTCTTTTTTTAGTAATCCTTTGCTCTGCGTTATTCCAAACTTATTGATCGATTGCGTTTAATTAATTTATTCGATATTCAAGTCGCAGCTTCAAAAAAAATGCTATTTTAGCGCAAATCAATTCGGAAATTTGGGGCGCCTACTGCTGATTTATTTTGATTTCAAATATTTGGAATCGTATTATTAAGCGTTCGGCTTCAACTAAGTTAGCGCCCAAATTGTTAATCAGATAAAAAGACTTAAAGTTCATACGATTATGAAGAAAAATATTGCGGTAGTTTGCGGTGGCTTTTCTGGAGAAAGCGTAATTTCGATCCGCTCGGCTGATTTTATTTTGAATAATATTGACCAACAGAAATACCAAGCTTATAAAGTAATAATTACTAAGCAAAAGTGGTATTGTGAATTGGATGGGCATGAGTACGAAATTAATAAAAATGACTTCTCCTTTGCTACGGATTCTCAAAGGATTGTTTTTCAGGGAGTCTACAATATTATTCATGGGGATCCGGGTGAAAATGGGCGCTTACAAGCCTATTTTGAATTGCTAAATATTCCTTTCACCTCCAGTAATTCAACTGTTTCGGCGCTTACTTTCAACAAAGCGTATTGCAATTATGCCGTTAAAGCCCTTAAAGTCAATGTGTCACCATCGATTCATTTAATAAAAAATAATCCAATTAATCCTAAATCCATCATCGAGCTGATTGGTTTGCCTTGCTTTGTAAAACCAAATAGCGGCGGCTCGTCTATTGGAATGTCGAAGGTGAAATTGGCAGAAGAGTTGCCAGCCGCGCTTGATCGTGCTTTTCAGGAGGATGACGAAGTGCTGGTTGAATCGTTTTTTGAAGGCCGTGAAGTTACCTGCGGAATTGTGGAAGTGAACCATCAAATGATTGTTTTCCCACTTTGTGAAGTGGTTAGTAAAAAGGAGTTTTTTGATTATGAAGCTAAATATACGGAATCATTGGTCAGCGAGATTATTCCTGCTCCGATTCCCGAAGAAATTGCGGAGGTGATAAAATCCACAACGGTTTATATTTACAAAAAGCTGAATATGAAAGGGGTAGTTCGTATGGATTATATTTTCAAAGACGATACCTATGTGTTTTTAGAAGCCAATACTATTCCTGGTATGTCAGCTCAAAGTATTGTTCCGCAGATGGCTAGAGCTTTTGGTTGGACCAATACAGCACTGATAAATGCAGTGCTTGATGGAATTTTCTAAATCATTGACTATGACTCGGCTTTTAATTGGTTTACTTTTATTTCTCAGTACGTTCGACTTGTTTTCCCAAAGCCAGAGCCCTAAGCTGGTTTATGTGTTCGAGATTGATGAGGAAATTGCTCCGCCAGTGGTTCGTCGTATGGGTAAGGCTTTTGAGCAAGCCAAGAATTTGAAAGCAGATCTTATCATTATTCAAATGAATACTTACGGTGGATTGGTGGTTTCTGCCGATACCATTCGTACGCGATTACTGAAATCTAACATCCCAACGGCCGTTTTTATTGATAATAATGCTGCCTCAGCTGGCGCGCTAATTTCTATTGCATGCGACAGTATTTATATGGTATCGGGAGCTAATATTGGAGCGGCAACGGTGGTGAATCAAAATGCAGAGGCTATGCCCGATAAATATCAATCGTATATGCGGGCTACCATGCGGGCTACTGCAGAAGCTAAACATCGCAATCCTCGAATTGCTGAAGCAATGGTTGACCCCGATATTTATATTCCTACTGTGATTGATTCAGGTAAAGTGCTCACTTTCACAACTTCAGAGGCTATTAAAAATGGCTTTTGTGAAGCGCAACTTAATTCAGTGGAAGAGGTGATTGCACGCTTTGGCTTGTCTTCTTATCGCATTCAATATCTCGAATTGAACGCCATTGATTCGGTTATAGATTTTCTGATTAGTCCCTATATTCATTCATTGCTGATCATGCTTATCATCGGTGGAATCTACTTTGAACTCCAAACTCCAGGTTTCGGTTTTCCAAGCGTCGTGGCAATCACGGCCGCAGTATTGTATTTTACCCCTTTGTACCTCGAAGGCGTTGCTGAAAATTGGGAACTTTTAGTGTTTGCCCTCGGTATCGGTTTACTACTGTTGGAGGTTTTTGTGGTTCCTGGCTTTGGTATTACTGGCATGAGCGGAATCGTGCTGGTCATTTTGGGATTGACTTTAAGTTTGCTAAATAATGTTGCTTTCGATTTTTCTCAAGTTAGCTTTAACGCCATGATGGAGGCCGTTTTTATCGTCATTATTGCTATCTTCGGGGCTATGCTCATCATTTATTTTGGAATTACTAAAATGCTCTCAAGTCGTAAACTTGGCTTGGCTTTGACTTCGGAAATAGCTTCCAATCAGGGATTTACATCTGCTAATATGAATTTATCGAGTCTTATTAATGAACATGCTCGTACCGCTTCAATACTTCGTCCTAGTGGTAAAATTGAATATCAAAGCAGACTTTACGATGCTGTAGCGCGCGAATCGTTTATCGAAAGAGGGGAGGAAATTCTTATTGTGGGGTATATAAATAACCAGTTGGTGGTAACCAAATTTAAACAAAATGAAAATTAAAGTATTTGTGGTGGATGATCATCAATTATTTATTGATGGTTTAAAGGCTTTGTTAAAAATAAGTCCAGAAATTAAGGTTGTTGGTGAAGCAGTTTCTGGCAAAGAATGTATTGAAAAATTAGAAAATTTGGATATTGATGTCCTTATCACCGACATAAGTATGCCAGAAATGAATGGCGATGAGCTCGTGAAAATTGTGAAGTTGCGTTTTTCAAGCATCCGAATCCTTACCCTTTCCATGCACTATGATTATCAATATATCGATAAGATGATTAATGCTGGTACGCTTGGCTATATTCTTAAAAACACTGGTATTAAGGAGCTAAGTGATGCCATCAGAATCGTCTATGCTGGTAAATCATATTACTCCTCAAAAGTGCAAGAGTCTATTGTACTGGGTTTTTCGCAGGAACGAGTTCAGAATTTCAAAGCCCTTGCCGACAAGCCAGATGATATTTTCTTAACTCCGCGCGAATCCGAAATTCTTAAGATGATTATTGATGGACATAGCAGTAACGAAATTGCAGATATTCTGGAGCTTAGCTATCACACAATCACCTCTCATCGAAAAAATATTAATGCAAAACTTGGCACCAGTTCCTTACTTGAAATGACCCGAATAGCCAACGACAAAAGGCTGGTGTAATTTACTTAAGGGGAGTTCTAAAATTTAATATATTGTTATTCAATTAATTATATGTATATTTGCG
>DYSI01000042.1 GCA_020718275.1 Draconibacterium orientale | reverse complement strand
AACATCTTGATTTAATGGGAATGCCTAAAGGTATGCGCGGGATTCCGATTGCGCTTATCGTGGCCGGTATTCTTGCCTTAGCTTTTATGGGCTTTACAGGATTGGTATAATATTTATGCTTAAAAAGCAACAAAAAAGCCTCAGAAATTATTTTCTGAGGCTTTTTTGTTGGCATTCAATAATATCACTTCATTTCTTCAGCATAGAATCGATAGAAATGTATTATAGTTTCTATTCCTTTATAGAAATTAAAGAGGGGGTAATTCTCATTGGGTGAGTGGATTGCATCTGATTCAAGTCCAAAACCCATCAAGATTGATTTTGTTTCAAGTATCGCTTCAAATTCGGCAATAATTGGAATGCTTCCTCCTGAACGGGTTGGAATGGGCTTTTTGCCAAAGGTTTCGGTATAGGCTTTTTCTGCTGCACGATAGGCTGGCATGTCGATAGGGGAAACATATCCTTGACCTCCATGCAGGGATTTCACTTCTACTTTTACGGATGGTGGTGCTATTTTTTCTAAATGTTCTTTGATGAGTTGGCTGATTTTTATGTTGTTCTGATTTGGAACCAATCGCATTGAAATTTTAGCTTGTGCTACTGATGGTAGAACAGTTTTAGCGCCTTCGCCAATGTAGCCACTCCAAAAGCCATTTACATCTAGCGAGGGTCTAATGCCTGTTCGCTCTATGGTGGTGTATGACTTTTCGCCATGCACTTCATTTATGTCGAGTGCTTTCTGGTAATTTTCTAAATTGAAAGGGGCTTTGGCCATTGCAGCGCGCTCATCAACACTAATTGCTACCACATCATCATAAAATCCTGGAATGGTAATTTGATTATTTTCATCAGTTAGCCCGGCGATAAGCTTTGCTAATTCGATAGCAGGATTAGCTACTGCGCCTCCAAAAATACCGCTATGCAAATCTCTATTTGGGCCAGTTACTTTTACTTCTACATAACTTAAACCACGAAGTCCAACAGTAATCGAAGGAATATCTTGTGCAATCATACCTGTATCTGAAACTAGAATAATGTCGGCTTTCAACATTTCCTTATTCTGTTTACACCAATTTCCTAAACTTGGTGACCCAATTTCTTCTTCTCCTTCAATCATAAACTTTACATTGACGGGCAGATTTTGAGTGGCTATTAAACTTTCAAAAGCTTTGATATGCATAAACGATTGTCCTTTATCATCATCGGCGCCCCTGGCAAATATTTTTCCGTCCCGCACTTGTGGCTCAAAAGGCGCACTTTCCCATAACTCAATCGGATCAACAGGCATCACATCATAATGTCCGTAAACCAGTACCGTTGGTTTTGAAGGATCAATAATTTTCTCGGCATAAACCACCGGATTTCCCTCTGATGGCATTACCAACGCTTTATCTGCACCCGCCGATAAAAGGACTTCTCTAAGTGCCTCAGCCATTTTTAGCATATCGGTTTTGTGGACTTGCAAAGAACTAATGGATGGTATTCTAATTAATTCAAAAAGCTCATTTAGAAAACGTTCCTTGTTTTCATTGAAATATTTAATTGTATTTTCCATAATTAATGTTCGTTTTTAGCTTACGAAAATACTGCTTTTTCAAATGCTACTTTTAGTGATGCAAGCTTAATTTTTATGAAATACTCAAGATAGGATGGAATGAAAATGTAAAAGGAGTTTACGTAAATCATGTAGCTCAATAAATAAAATATCATACTTTCGTGCTGCTAAATCAATTGCATACATCCAAAATGGAATTTTTACTGTCTTTGTCGAAATCTGTTCAAACATTATGAGATATACTTTTATTCTAATTCTCTCTTTCGTAGTACTCTTTGTCTTTCGTTCCAAAGCTCAGTTGAATATTAACACCACTGGTACTGTTGCTCAATGGGTTCAAAATGTGTTAGTTGGGAGTGGAGTAGCGGTTTCAAACATCACGTATTCTGGCTCATCGCAAAGCATTGGCACTTTTACAACGGGTGCTACGCCCGGCAATATGGGTATTAGCAGTGGTTTGGTTTTATCCACGGGAAATGTAACTACTTTACCCGGTTACGGAAGTGCTTTTAGTTCTACTAGCATGAATGGAGGTTCAGATCCTCAGCTAGCTGCTTTAATTACTCAGTCGATAAATGATGCTGCAGTTCTTCAGTTTGATTTCGTTCCAGTAGCGGATACTTTAAAGTTTCAATATGTATTTGGAAGCGAAGAATATCCTGAATATGTTAATAGCATCAATGATGTTTTTGGTTTTTTTGTGAGCGGATTAAATCCTTTTGGCGGTAATTATGTGAACCAAAATATTGCTTTAATTCCAAACTCTACCACGGTAATTTCTATTAACTCCGTCAATAATATCCTCAATTCTAATTATTATGTAGACAATTCGAGTGGTACTTATGTAAAATTAGATGGATTTACTACCGTACTTACTGCTTGGATTAGAGTAATTCCATGCTTAACATATCACATCAAAATTGCTATTGGCGATGCTTCCGATTATATTTATGATTCAGCGGTTTTTCTAAAGGAAAACAGTTTTATGAGCAATATTGTTAACGTTTCGCAAACTACTTCAGCTAATGTTGATACAGTGGCTGTGGAAGGCTGTAATGACGCAGTGGTCACTTTCCGATTACCAGTAGTGAAAAGCACTAATACCATTGTAAACTTTTATCCTGGAGGAACAGCAATCAATGGCCTCGATTATGATACCATTCCCAGTTTTGTGACTATTCCCGCTTTTCAAGATTCAGTAAATCTAACCATTCACCCGATTATCGATAATTTGACTGAAGGTTTGGAATACATTGATTTAATTGTATCTACTTCCCCTTGTACTTACGAAACTTATCGCATTTATATTAAAGATAATCAACTACCAGTTACGCAATTGTCGAATGATACACTCATTTGTGGTTCTGGAACTGCTTTCGTTAATTCGTATTCAACGGGTGGATATGCGCCCTATACTTATTTATGGAGTACTGGAGATTCCACCTCATCGATTACCGTAAATCCTACTGTTACCACTACTTATAGTTTGCAAGTCAGCGACTTATGTCAAAATGACACCAACGCATCGATGGTCGTAAAAATCTCACTCCCTGATTTTCAAATGGATGGAGATAGTGTTTGTTTTGGTGACTCGGCCTCAGTTTCAGTAGTAACACCCAATCAGTATAGTTATCTTTGGTCAACAGCAAGTACAAATCAACAGCTTTCAGTTCTTCCAAATCAAGACACCTATTATTCTGTGGTGGTGACTGATAGCCTTGGTTGTTGGATACAGGATTCGTCATTGGTTCATGTTTTTCCACTACCATTGTTAACCACAAGTCCTGATACGATTATTTGCGAAGGTCATAGCGCTCAACTGATAGCCTACGGAAATTATAATTTTCTTTGGGATAATGGATCTACCAATGCTTCAATCCTAGTTAGTCCAGCCCAAATGACCAATTACGAAATTACAATTACCGATAGTAATCTTTGCCAGCAAAAAGGTTTTGTTAAAGTAGAGGTTTTGCCTATTCCCATGGCAACTATTTTAAGTCCAACTGACTCAATATGTTTAGGAAATACCATTACCATAGCTGGCATGGGAGGGGATCAATATTTATGGGATAATGGAAGTACCGCTCAATCTATTGCTATAAATCCTGTAATTTCAACCACCTATTCGCTTACGGTGACTTCCAATGAAGGTGCTACCCATTGTTCTCACGACACTTCCTTTACCCTTGGAGTAAAGCGCTGCAATTATTTTTATGTTCCTTCGGCTTTTTCACCCGATGGCAATGGCTTAAATGATGCTTTTGGGGTTGTGGGAATATTTGAAGCGATTGAGTATTATCAATTGTATATTTTTGATCGTTGGGGTCGATTGATATTCACTTCATTGGATCCTTTGGTGAAGTGGGATGGTAAAATAAATGGCGTTGAGGCTACTCAGGATGTTTATACCTATCAGATAATAATTAAGGAAACATATTCCGAACAATTTCAGTTGGCTGGAACGGTTCAATTGATTCGTTAGCGCTTCGATTTCTATTATTTTATCGGGAATATTTGCTTGTAAATAATGCAAAAGGGAAATCTATTTTCGATTAAATTTTTCTACTTTTGTACAATGCAAAACAAAATTTTTCACATACTTCAGCTTGTAAAACGATTAGTTGCAAAGATTGATATTAAACTCTATGCAATCTGCTTAGTGCTTTCCTCCTTAATTTGGCTAGTTATCTCACTGGGTGATAATTATGATAAAAAGATTGATTTTCCGGTTGAATACGCCAATTTTCCGCCAGGCATGATGCTAGTGAATAGTCCGCCAAAATCCTTTTCTGTAGAAGTTAGTTCTAAAGGTTATTCTTTGGCATCGGTAACGCTTAACCAAATGGATCCTGTGAAAATTGATTTAAGCAAAATCAAATATCGGAGAACAAAATTTAAGCGATATGTCGCCGCAATTGCTACCAAAAACTTCAAATATAATATTGTCAGTCAGTTAGAATTAGATAAAATTGGCGATCAATTCTATCCTGATTCGCTCTATTTTATTTTCGATAGTATTGTAAATCGGGAAGTTCCAATCAAATTAGTTTCTGATTTACAATTTGAAGAAGGATATACTCAGTATAAAACGCCCAGTATTTTCCCACCAAAAGTGCTTGTTACTGGTCCGGCTTTGACCGTGCGTGGATTAAAATACATCGAAACCGATACGCTCTCCTTGTCTGGTCTTAACTCTTCAGCTTCAAAAGTGCTGGCATTAAATAATCAGGATCCACTGCTGAAATTGGCAATTCAGAAAGTGAAGGTTAAAGTCTCTGTCGAAAAGTATTCCGAATTTAGCGTTCAAGTGCCGGTAAAACTACAAAGCAATATTCCTAATCTAAAAGTCAAAACATTTCCTGCAAAAGTGACTATTACATTCAATATGACTTTTCCGGATTACAAAGAATTAACCGATTCCTCCTTTAAAGTGGTGGCAGTGGTCGACAGTCTGCGATTTTTGCAACAAGACAAACTAATGCTGGAAGTGGTTCGTAAACCAAATACGATTGGTCGAATTAATTTGAGTAGCGAAAGTGTTGAATATGTGATTATTAAATAATTTATTTAGATGCTAAGAATTGGTTTGACAGGAGGTATTGGTAGTGGAAAATCTACCGTTGCAAAGGTTTTTAGTGCCCTCGGTGTGCCAGTTTTTTATGCGGATAACGAAGCTAAGAAATTTCTTTCAAGGCCGAATATTATCCAAGAATTAGCCCATCAGTTTGGAAATACGATTTTGACTGCTGACGGGCAAATCAATAAAGCCAATTTGGCGAATGTAGTTTTCAATGATCCAGCTGCTTTAGTTTTTCTGAACAATGCCATTCATCCTCCGCTGCTTCAGCAATTTGATACTTGGGTTGCTCAACAATCTCAATTGGCATTTCCATATTGTATTATTGAAGCGGCAATCTTGTTTGAAGCCCATTTCAATACTCATGTTGATAAAGTAATAGTGGTTAGTGCTCCAAAGTATGAACGAGTTGAAAGGGTTCTGCGTCGCGACCAGATCAGTTATGAACAAGTGGTTGCTCGGATGAAAAATCAATGGGAGGAGCCCCAATTATTAGCACAAGCTGATTTTGTGGTGAAAAACCCTAATCATGAAATGATGCTCCCACAGATTATCAAAATACATCATGCTTTGCAGGCTTAATTTATTATCAAATTCTTTGTTAATGCTTATTTTTTTATCTTTGCTTCGATTAACCCTTTAAACTTTTTACTAATGGAAAATTCAGATAACACATTTAAAAGTGCACTGAAACCAGGTCTTATCATCTCCGCTATTTCAATTGGTATAGCTATTATGTTGTGGGCATTGATTGAAGATATGGACGTTCAAAAGAAAATTGGTTATTTCTCTTGGATAATTCTAGCGGGACTCTATTATTTTTACGCAAAAACGTATCGAGATAAAAATTTATCAGGCCATATAACTTATGGTAAAGCCTTTAATTTTTTGTTTTTTATTACTTTAGTAGTGAGTTTTTTGACTACTGTTTATTCTTATATATTGTATAAGTTTTTAGATACTAGTTTAATCGGAAAGATATTGACCGAAGCAGAAGAAAATTTATATGAACAGAATATGCCAAGCGAGAAAATAGAGCAAGCCCTCGAAATGTCCTCAATGTGGATTACTCCTGGCATAATTTCTATTTCAGCTTTGATTGGCACGATTATTTTCGGTACTGTTTTGTCGTTAGTAATGGCAGCTTTTGTCAAAAATGAGCTTAAAACACAAATTAATCAAGAATTATAAACATGCAGATTTCGGTTGTAATAGCCACTTTTAACGAGGAAGAATCCATAGCAGAACTCCAAGAATGGATTGTCAGGGTGATGAATAAGCACCATTTTACGTATGAAGTAATTTTTGTAGATGACGGGAGTAAAGATAATTCGTGGAAACTAATTAGCGAGTTTGGAAAGCAAAATCCCAATATTAAAGGGCTTAAATTCCGAAGAAATTATGGTAAATCCGCTGCCTTAAATCGAGGTTTTGCAGCAGCTCAAGGTGATGTGGTAATCACCATGGATGCTGATTTGCAAGATAGTCCAGAGGAAATTCCTGAATTGTATCGTATGATTGTGGAAGACGGCTACGACCTTGTATCTGGTTGGAAGAAAAAGCGTTATGATCCATTGTCGAAAACCATCCCTACTAAATTATACAATGCAGCGACCCGCAAAGTTACTGGAACCACCTTACATGATATGAATTGCGGTTTGAAATCTTATCGCAATGAAGTTATTAAAGCGGTGGAGGTATACGGTGAAATGCATCGATATATTCCAGCAATGGCTAAATGGGCTGGTTTTACTAAAATTGGAGAGAAAGTGGTGGAACATCGTAAACGGCCTTATGGAAAAAGTAAATTTGGCTTAGAACGTTTTATCAATGGTTTTCTTGACCTACTTTCCATTACCTTCATCGCTAAATTTGGCAAGAAACCAATGCATATTTTTGGAACGGTTGGCACTTTACTTTTTGCCCTTGGTTTTGGAATTACCGCTTATCTGATTTTTGCAAAATACTTCTTCTCTCAGTTTAATATGACTGATAGACCACTGTTTTTCTTAGCCTTGTTAACCATGATTCTGGGTACAATACTCTTTGTGTCTGGCTTTTTAGGAGAACTTATTGCCCGCAATTCCTCCATTCGAAATGATTATCATATCGATAAATATTCTGGTATAGATGATAGTCAACTCGCCTAGAAAAGTTATTATTGTAGGTACCGCTTTCCCTTTCAGAGGTGGATTGGCAAATTATAACGAACGTTTAGCAATTGCTTATCAGCAAGCAGGTTGTCAGGTTACCATTATAACGTTTAGTCTACAATATCCTAATTTTCTTTTTCCAGGAAAAACTCAATTCAGCGACGAATCCGCCCCCGACCATTTAGATATTCGAGTGGAGTTAAATTCTGTAAATCCTTTTTCTTGGATTCGCGTGGGTTATCTCATCAAAAAAATGAATGCCGATCTATTAATTATTAAATTCTGGATTCCTTTTATGGGTCCAGCTTTGGGAACGGTAGCGCGAATTGCTAAAAGAAATAAGAAGACAAAAGTGGTCAGCATTATTGATAATATTATTCCTCACGAAAAGCGTCCTGGTGACTATCTGTTTGGTAAATATTTTGTCAAGGCGGTTGATGGTTTTATCTGTATGTCGCAATCAGTTCTGAATGATTTGAGCACTTTTGGTTCGCGGAAACCTGCCGTTTTTTCACCACATCCAATTTATGATAATTTTGGCCCTCTCAGGAGTAAAATGGAAGCCTGCAATCAGCTAGGAATACCCGCGGATGAAAATTACTTACTCTTTTTTGGCTTTATCCGCGACTATAAGGGACTTGATTTGCTGCTGCTAGCCATGGCTGATGAAAGGATAAAACAAAGTAAAATCAAGCTAATTGTAGCCGGAGAATTTTACAACGATAAGCAAGTTTATATTGACATCATTAATAAATATAAGCTTGACAATCAATTAATTTTGGCAACTGACTTTATTCCTGATAGTAGAGTGGGTTTCTATTTTAACGCCTGCGATTTGGTGGTGCAGCCCTACAAGACAGCTACTCAAAGTGGAGTTACGCAAATTGCCTATCATTTCGAAAAGCCGATGTTAGTAACTCGAGTGGGAGGACTTCCCGAAATTGTATTGCACGAACAAACAGGTTATGTAGTGGATGTAGACCCTAAAGCCATTGCAGATGCCATTTTGGATTTCTTCCAAAAAAATCGGATGAGTTTGTTTCAGGAGAATGCTAAAATTGAGAAAAGGAAATATTCTTGGGAAACCATGATTGCCAAAATTGATTCACTCTTTGAATAAAAGTATTTTCTAATTTCCTTTAATTATTGATGTCAGACGTTTCGTTAAAAGGGTTTTGTTATGCTCAAAAAACGGAATCTAGAGTTTTGTATAAACCTTCATTACCAATTCATTAGTCCAATTGCAAGCGCTGCCATTACTAGCCCTAAGAGATTGATACCACTGAATTTTTCTTTAAAAATAACGATTCCAACTAGCGCTGCAATGCCAATATAACTGAGATTATAAATTGGAAAAAAGAGTGCTGAATGGTAAACGCCAAGACTTTTGAGAAAGAAAAAGGTAGATGAGAAATTAAAAATCCCTAATAATATTCCAAAGAATATAGAGGTTTTATCGAATTTGCCGCTTTGCTTTTTGACCGTGGTAAATACCAATGAGCTGATAAGGGCAAAGAAAAATATAATTCCAACAAACAAAAGGGGAGTAGATTGAGCTCCTGTGTTTTCGGCTTGCCGTAGAAGGCTATTGTTGAAGCCACTAATAATGAATATGATAAGTGGAAAAATCAAATAGGATTGATTAAATAATGATCCTGTTTTTGGTTTAAAAAATAAATAAACAGCTGGAATAACCAATAATAATCCAATCCATTGCAGTAATTGGATTTCCTCCTTATAAGCGATTGCGGCCACAATTACCGGAATCAGCACCGAAGTGTTAGAAGCAATGGAGGTGATGGATATGCCAGCCTGACGAGTACTAATTGATAGGGAAATAAAGCCAATGAAAAAACTAAGACCTAATATTATGGCTAATAGAGAGTTGTAATTTAAAAACTGTTCTATCCGAAGGCTATTAATCGAAAAGCCAAAAGACAGAATTACTGAAATAATATAACTTATAATGATGGCCGGAAGCCTACTAACTTGATACTTTTCGAAGAAACGGAAAAGCACCAAAATACTGATGGAGCTTGTTAACGCTAATACCGGAAAAAACATCAATTGGATATTGGCATATTTGCTTGACTATTGACCAAACATTCCTCATAAATATTAACAATTGTAAAAATTAGGAAAAAGATTTGATTATCAAGATCAAGCGTAAGATCGTCGTACTCAGTTTCGTTGGCTTCAAAAAGGTCAAGGGTGATAAAATCTAGGAGAGTCCGTTGCGGATGTTGGTGAATTAGTGCTTCAAATTCAGCTTCAAATTCGTCTTCACCTTTTGACATCATCTTTTCCAAAAGAGATTGATCCCGTTCTTCAATTTTGATGATAATTTGGGAATCAATGCTTGGAAAAAAACGGAATCTGTTTGTATATGAGCGATGTACCAGTAAAAAGAAAAAAATAAATTTATCAAAAAAGAGATCTTCTTCCTCAAATACATCCGCCATGCTCATCACATACGACATCATAGCTTCTTGATCCTTAGCAACTTGCTTCATGTAAGCATTCATTTCTGCTTCGCTTATTTTTTCTAGATATTCGTCCGCACGCTGAATAATTTCTTCCTTAATCATGTTTCAGTTTTTAGTACAATTTCTAAATTCCCTTTATTTTTCGATTCTGATACGGGCATCAACAGCAACAATTTTTTGCATACTTCCGAGTAGCGGATTGAGATCCATTTCCATAATTTCGGGGGCGTAATAAACCAGAGCTGAAAGTCGGTAAATAATATCTGCAAAAATATCTTCATTAATACCCTCTTGTCCGCGAACGCCTTGAATAATTTTGTAGCTTTTTAGTTCTTGAATCATGCGGTAAGCCTCGTTGAGTTCAATGGGAACAAGGGCTGAGGAGATATCTTTTAAGACTTCGATAAAAATACCGCCCATGCCGCAGAGAATCAAATGTCCAAAATGATCTTCGTATTTAACACCGACAAAAAGCTCTTTGCCCGACAGCATAGGCTGCATGAGAATGGCGGTGGTATTGTCAATTTTCATCATGCGTTCAAATTCGCTGACCATTTGTTTCTCATCTTTTACATTTAGCACCACCCCGCCTACATCGGATTTGTGGATAGGTCCAACAACTTTCATCACCAAGGGATAACCAAGTTTGTTAGCTTTTACAATGGCTTGTTCAGCATTATCAACTACCGCTTCACCAGCACGAGGAATATCCACAGCATCTAATAATGCTTGTATTTCGTTGGGTTTAAGATAACCATTCTGCGCAAAATCGATGATGCTTCTAATTCTTCCAACATCTACATCCGGTATTTCAGGGGATTCGGAAGCAGGAAAAGGAGCGTGGTACACTCTTGATAAAGCGCGGCCTAGATTTACTTCGTCGGGGAAATTAATACCACCTTTTTCGAGGTATTGCGCAATTTCTTCTTGTGCGGTATAAATGGATGGTAGCACGGTGAAGATAGGCTTTGAAGCGGCTAATATCTTCTTATTCAACAGCTCATATACATCAAAAATGCGCACCAAGCCTGGTGTTCCAAAGATAACCACCATACCATCGATTTCTGGCATTCGTTTATCCACAAAATCGATAATAGTACCTAATTGCTCGGCGGTACCTGTGGCCAAAAAATCAATCGGATTACTCGCGGACGAGCCGAAGTAGAGATGAGTCAAAAGTTCGTCGGCGATATCACCGTGGATATGAGGCACGGCGAGACCTCCATGACTTAATGCATCAGTTAGCATAACGGCAGGACCTCCGGCATGGGTGATGATGGCAATATTTTTCCCAGTTAAAGGAGGATGCATGAATACCGCTGCAACATTCATTAATTCCTCTCTGCCATAGCATCTAACGATTCCAGCTTTTCTGAAAAGTGCATCAACCGCCAAATCGGAATTAGCAAGCGCTCCAGTATGCGAAGATGCCGCACGACTTCCTTCTTCTGAAGATCCTGCTTTGATGGCGGCAATTCTACAGCCTTTGCTGATTAAGGAAGAGGCGTGCTTGAAAAGTTTCTGTGGATTAGCAATGGTTTCGATATAAATCAATTTGACTTTAGAACTCTTGTCTTCGTCAAAATTTTTGTCCATATATTCTAAAATCTCTTCAACACCAATCTGCGCTGAGTTTCCAACGGTGTAAACTGATGAGAAGCTTAGCCCTTTTGGAATGCCAGATTCAAGAATAAAACAAGCGGTGGCACCTGATCCACTGATAAAATCAATTCCTTTAGGATTAAGTTTTGGAATGGGCTCAGTAAAAATACTTTGGTGATGCTCATTCAAGATTCCGGTGCAATTAGGTCCTATCAGCGCTCCATTTACTTTGTTTATCTTCTCAATTATTTCGTTCTCAAGAATTCGACCTTTAAATCCTTCTTCGCTAAAGCCAGCCGAAATAATGATAAAAGCCTTGGTACCTTTTTGTTGAGTTAGTACTTCCACCACCTCAGGAGTTTGTTGGGCGGTAATGGCTATCACCGCTAAATCTACTGGGGGCAATGCTTCTACTGTATTATAACTTTTTATTCCTTGCACCTCGGCTTCTTTAATATTCATTACATAGACTTCGCCTTTAAAACCACCGTCGAGGATGTTCTTTAATATTTTGCCTCCAGGCTTATTAATATTGTTAGACCCACCTATTACTACGATGCTTTTTGGGTTTATAAGTTGTTCGTTTATCATGCTAATTTGGTTTTTATAAGATACTGAAAATGTGTGTTATATACTGTATGTTATATTTGTTCAAACATACAATTATTTTTTAATTGCCAATCCTTTTTTTATTCAAAAGATTCCTAGTAGTCTAAATGACAATTATCAACTGATTTCTATAATTAGAATTTCGACTGCTAATTCCCAATTATTTGGATACTTTTGTGGCGTTTATTAAGTTCGACTTTAAAAATTCAAAATTCATGAAACATACTAAATCACTTGTTTTTTTTCTTGCTGCCTTTTTCATATTTCTACTACCAATATTAGCGAAATCACAAGAAGCAAAGACCAATTTCCGAAAAGCACCCTATTTAATTTACAATGCAAATCCTCAATCAATGGTGATACTTTGGCAATTAAACGAATCTGCTGATTGTCAGTTATTATGGAGCGATGATAGTTTAAATTGGGTAGCCTTACCCTTGAGTAAAGAAACTGATACTTCGTATTTTTATAAGGAAGAAATCGAATTATCGATCCCTTTTCATCGCTATTTTTATACTGTAAAAACAGGCTCCGAACTTAAACAGGGGAGTTTTATGAGCCGCCCGAAGGCTGATTTGCAGCAGTTTACTTTCTATGCTTATGGCGATACACGCACTTTCCCGCAAAATCATAATGAGGTGGCAGGTGCTGTTCTGAATTCAATTGCTCAGCAGCCTTTGTCACAAACTTTTATTGTTTCCACGGGCGATGTAGTTGCCAATGGAAATCACGAAACAGACTGGGATCAACAGTTTTTCAATCCAGCGTTTACAAATATCCAAAAGATGCTCGCTAATTTACCTTATTTGGTTTCCATGGGGAATCACGAAGGTCAGGGACAGCTTTTTGGAAAATATTTCCCATTCCAGTTTGTCGACTCAAATCATTTTTATTATTCATTCGATTATGGCAATGCGCGCTTTATTGCGCTGGATCAATTTGCGAGTTTAAAAACAAATTCAACGCAATATCAATGGTTAGTCAATCAGTTAAAAGCTTCAAATGGCAAGTGGATTATCATATTGCTTCATAAGCCAGGCTATTCGGCTGGTGGTCATGGTAATGATAAGGTTGTGCAGAAACAGCTTCAGCCATTGTTTGAGCAATATGGTGTAAAATTGGTTTTAACTGGTCATAATCATTATTATGCGCGGGCTTTGGTAAATGGCGTTACCCATATCACCACCGGTGGAGGAGGTGCACCTT
The DNA here is from genome assembly GCA_020718275.1 of Draconibacterium orientale. Lineage (GTDB taxonomy): Bacteria > Bacteroidota > Bacteroidia > Bacteroidales > UBA1556 > UBA6267. The sequence goes on along the minus strand of DYSI01000042.1, from coordinate 4,083 downwards.
TGTATGATCCCGACTCTTCCAAAAAATTTGTCCTCTATACCGAAAAAACTTATCATTTTTGCCGAATTAATGTAAGCCAGAATCGATTAGTAGTGGATGTAATTCGGGCTGATGGTAGCCTGATTGAAAGCTTTGATTACATCAAACCAAATTTGTAAATCTATTTAATTCATTGGAATTCAATTTTAAAATATTTGATTTATCGCAGAAATCCATTCTTTTTATAGGGCTTTTTTCTGTTTTATTTATTTTTTTTATTCGCTGGAATGGCTTCAGTGGCTCCAATTATTTACAGATCATAAAGAGTGATGGAATTGGCTATTTTTACTACTTTCCTCAAACTTTTGATTCTAATTTTGAAATAGATTCTAATCAATTGGAGGTTTTTCTCCATTTACTTCCAAATAATTCCACGCTCAATAAATATCCCATTGGCACGGCTTTAATGCAGAGTCCATTTGTCACAAGTGCTTGGTTAATTGATGCTTTACAAGCTAAACCACTGAATTGGTTTGGGGAGTCGTTTCAGAAATTAATCAGTATTGCTGGACTCTTTTATGCCATTTTGGGTCTTTGGTTTATGCGCAAATTATTGAAATTGTATGAAATTGAAGAACGGATTATTTCGTTTTCACTTTTTGCATTTTTCTTTGGTACCAATCTATCGTATTATTCGTTGGTTGAGCCTTCCATGTCGCACGTTTATTCATTTTCGATGATTAGTGTTGGATTGTGGCTAATCAAAAAATGGCGTTCAGTTCCAAATGTTAAGTTTGTTTTTTGGATGGCAGTAGTTTTTGGTTTAATCATTTTGATTAGGCCGGTTAATGTCCTTTTTATATTTTTAGTGCCATTGCTGACTCTGAATGAAAAAACTGACTTCAATTTTAAGCAAAATTTTGTCCGAAATACTAAATCCATTACGCTGGCAAGCCTGCTGTTGATAGGCGTAATTAGTATTCAATTAATTTTTTGGAAATGGAAGCACGGTAGTTTTTTCTTATGGTCTTATGCTGATGAAGGTTTTTATTTTGATAAACCGCAATTAATTGATTATCTGATGAGTTTTCGCAAAGGACTTTTTATTTACACTCCTTTGAGTTTGTTGGCAGTGATTGTATTTCTGTGGGCTTATCGAAAAAATATTAAATATATCTTCCTCTTCGCCTTGGCTTTCGTGCCTTTGGTATATCTGCATTCTGCCTGGTGGAATTGGTATTATGGTGATAGTTATGGCAATCGTGTGATGATTGACTTTATGGCATTCTTCATCTTACTCTTCGCCTTAGGAATGAAAAATATTTCCCTCAATTGGCAGCGAATATTGGTGATTTTCTCGACTATTCTTATATTGCTCAATCTTTTTCAAACTTATCAGTATTACGAAGGCATTATGAGTCATTTTGATATGAATCGGGAGAAATATTGGGCGATTTTTGGAAAAGCTGGTGCTGATAATATTGGCAAACTGGGTGGTAATGATGATATTGTACGATATCATACGGAAGATATGATTTTACTAAGAGCGCAGACAGTAGATTTTGGCAAGCCGCAAGCCGCTTGGCTTGGGGTTGGCCATGTAGACACCCTCGACCAACAAGAAGTAGTTTGCCGAATTAATTCGGAATTTGGTTTAAGCTTACGATTTCCAGGTGGTGAAGTGATGGATTTTGCCTCCACTTACTTAGTTTTGAGCAATCATGTTAAACTGTTGCATGGAAATGATCAGCAAATCTACTGGACGATTTCGTACTTTGATTCCAATTTTCAAATCTATCAATATCAGAGCTTTAAAATTAATGAACTCCCACTTTTAGTCAGTGAGTCGCGCACAAATACCTATCGAATAAATCTGCAAAGACCAAAAAATCCTAACGATCTAATCCAATTGGCCATTTGGAATCAATCAAAAGCTGATTTTGAGATCAGTAAACTTCATTTCCAATGGTATAGTATAAATAAAATTTTAAGAGATTAAGCTGCAATGCCACAACGATTGAATTTGAATGGAAAATAGCAGTGGGCTATTAAAGCAATTCATTGTATTTGTGACTGATAATTTATAGATCGAATTAACATATTTTTTAGTGAATATCGATGCATGCTAGATAATTTAAAATACATTTGTAACTTTATAAAACATATTTCCGTCACAATATTTCAATTTTATAAATCAACACCAATATTATATGAAAAGCTTTTTTAAATACACCTTTGCTACCGTTGTTGGTAGTTTGATAACCATGTTAATTGTGGTCTTAATCTTTGTCGGTATTATTGCTGCTGTAAGTTCCTCGTCGGAGGATACTGTTGTTGTCAAAGAAAACTCTGTTCTTAAACTTGATTTAGGAAACATTATCGATCGAGAGCCCTTGAATCCATTAGCAGATTTTAGTTTTGGCGAGGACAATGAATCTAGCATTTCGGGTTTGAATAAAATCCTTGATGCAATTGAAGCCGCCAAAACTGATGATAAAATCAAAGGAATTTATATCGATTTCACCACATTCAATTCAGGCGGATTAGCTACATTAGAAGCCTTGCGCAATGCACTTGTTGATTTTAAGGCAGCCAAGAAATTCATTTATTCCTACGCCGAATTTTACACTCAGAAAGCTTATTACATTGCCTCTGTCTCGGATCAGATATTTGTAAACCCAGCCGGCGCAGTCGAAATAAAAGGAATGGGTGCACAGTTGATGTTTTTCAAAAACGCTATGGATAAATTAGGGATCGAAATGCAAATTATCCGTGGACCTAACAATAAGTTTAAGAGTGCAGTAGAACCCTTCATGTATGATAAAATGAGCGAAGCTAACCGTGAACAGATGATGACTTTTATGAATTCGATCTGGGGAAATATGGTTAAGCAAATGGGCGAATCACGCAAAATTTCTGTAGCCGATTTCAATATAATTGCGGATAGTTTATGGGCTTCCAATCCAGCAAAGGCAAAGGAATTGCACCTAATTGATGTAATTGCTTATCAAGATGAATTTATGCAAGCGCTATTAGATACGATGAATGTGAAAAAAGAAAAAGATCTCAATTGCATCAGCATTGGCGACTATGCCTCCACAGTCAAGCCAAAAAATCTAAAAGCCAAGGATAAAATTGCTATTATTTATGCCATAGGCGAAATACAAAGTGGCGAAGGAAATGATGAAGTGATTGGTTCTGAGCGGATTGCTAAAGCAGTAGCTGAAGCGCGCAAAGACTCAAGTATCAAGGCTATTGTATTGCGCATTAACAGTCCAGGCGGCAGTGCTCTAGCCTCAGAAATTATGTGGCGCGAATTGGTGTTAACCAAAAAAGTTAAACCTTTAGTGGTTTCTATGGGTGATTATGCTGCAAGCGGGGGATATTATATCGCTTGTATGGCTGATCAAATTATCGCTCAACCCAATACGCTCACAGGTTCGATTGGCGTTTTCGGGATGATTCCAAATATGAAAAAACTCTTGAACGAAAAGATAGGAATTACCACCGATGATGTTGCAACCAATGCAAACAGTATTATAGGTGTTTTTGCGCCTTTAACTGAATTCCAGTACAAAACCATTCAATTAGAAGTCGTTCGCATCTATGATACTTTTATTTCACACGTAGCAGAGGGACGCAAAATGAGCGTTTCTGCGGTAGATTCGATCGGACAAGGTCGGGTTTGGAGCGGTATTAATGCGCTTGAAATTGGCTTGGTTGATCAATTAGGTGGATTAGATAAAGCTGTTGAAGTGGCTGCCGGTTTGGCTAAAATTACCGATTATAAATTGACCGAATTGCCAGAGAGAGTCAATCCTTTTGAGGAGATGATTAAGAAATTTGGTAAAAGTGCTAAGGCCGACCTTATTAAAGAAGAGTTAGGAGAAACTTATCAATTCTATAACTATTTGAAATCGATTCAAAAGATGGATGATGTACAAGCTAGATTGCCATTTTTTGTGGAAATCAATTAATCAATCCGCACTAAGCTAATCTCGAACCAGCGCTTTTCTGAAATTAGAATCAGAATTGTTTTAAAATAAAAAAGGGGAATTTTCCCCTTTTTTTATAATCATAAAAGTATATAAGGTAAGTTTTCAA
>DYSI01000041.1 GCA_020718275.1 Draconibacterium orientale | reverse complement strand
AAAAAAAAGGACAAACGGGGAGTTTGTCCTTTTACATAAAATCACAGGTTGTGCTGGTCGCGTGGTATTACTGCACAAGAAACGATAGGATGCGACCAACAATATATAGTTTAATACTAATTTGATAGGTTGGGATTCTATCTAAAGAACTAACGATGCAAAGATAAATTACTATAATTGTGCCAAAAGTTAAAGGAATTAAACAAAACTTAAAATCTGTTAAATGAAAATATAATAAGTTACATGGTATCAAAGATTTGTACTTTTGTAACCAATGAATACCAACAAAATAATCAGTATAGGAGTTGCCATGGGCGTGGTGATGGTTGGGCTTTTGGTTATCCAAATGCTTTGGGTTCGTAATGCCCTGACAATCAAAGAAACAGCTTTTAGCAGCGATGTGCAGCGAACTTTCACCAAGGTCATGTTTCAGATACAAGGGCTTGAAGATCTTAGCAAAAAGAACAGAATTTTACAATTAATGGATCGTCCGCTTTTACCAAGTGGCCCGAACGCCGTTATTAAAAAAAACCGCCTTTCTAAAACCTTTATATATCGAGGGGATACCATCACTTTCAAAATGGAATATCCATCGCGTTTTAGCATCATGCCGATGTTCGATAATCCAATTCTTGATAATCCAGAATACTCCTATGTATACATCGACAGCTTAATCAAAAAGGAACTCTTTAGGAACAACATATACGCTGATTACGAATTCAATATTTTTAATCAAGAAGGAAATCAATTTCTGTTTCACAACCCAAAGGTAAAACTGGACAACTACTTAGAGAAGGCCTATGCTTTTCCGTTTATCACTAATGATCCCGACCAGAAACTCTTTGTTATGGTATATTTTCCAAAGGAAAAAGCCTATCTACTTAAAGAAATGGGTCTTATGCTTTTTCTCTCTGTTTTGATAATCCTTTCAGTAGTCTTCTTGTTTATCAATAGCATTGCAACCATATTTCGTCAATCCCGCCTGTCGGATTTGAAAAACGATTTTGTGAACAATATGACTCACGAATTTAAAACACCGATATCTACTATTTCATTGGCTTGTCAAGCATTAAAGGATGATGATTTTGTAAAAACTCCAGACCTATACAATACCTATATCGGCATCATCCAAGACGAAAATCAGCGATTAGGAGGCATGGCCGAAAAGATTTTGCAATCCGCCATTATTGATAAAGGAGAGCTCAAACTCAAAAATGAGTGGGTCAACGTGCATGAAGTAATTCAAGAATTGGTAAAAAGTAATGAAATATTGATTCAGCAAAAAAATGGCGTGCTTAAATACTATCTTGAAGCACAATATTTTATTATCAACGCAGACCGTTTACACCTTACTAATCTGATTTACAATTTATTGGACAATGCCAATAAATATAGTTTTGAAAAACCTCAGATAAGTATTCGCACGCAAAATGACGGCGATTGCTTACTAATAATCGTTCAAGATAATGGGATTGGGATATCAAAAGCCAATCAGAAAAAGATTTTTGATAAATTATATCGAGTGCCCACTGGAAATGTGCATAATGTAAAAGGATTTGGCTTAGGTTTGAGCTATGTAAAAGCAGTGGTGGATAAGCACCATGGCTCTATTGGTCTCGAAAGTCAGCTCCACAAAGGAAGTAGCTTTTTTATTCGCTTGCCAATAGATTTAACGAAAACATCTTGTAAATAATAAATTATGGAAAAGGTAAAAATTTTATTAGCAGAGGACGACCCCAATTTAGGTAAGATCCTTAAAACCTATCTCGAAGCCAAAGGTTTTGAGGTAAATTTATTTGCCAATGGGGAAGATGCATTACTCGGTTTTCACAAGAAAAGTGATTATGCGATGCTTGTTCTTGATGTAATGATGCCCGTGATGGATGGTTTTACCATGGCAGCTAATGTGCGCAAAAGTGATAAACTCATTCCCATCTTGTTTCTAACTGCTAAATCCTTGGAGGAAGATAAGCTTAGAGGCTTTGAATTAGGCGGCGACGACTACATTACTAAACCATTCAATATGGAGCTACTCTTAGCCCGCATAAATGCTATACTCAGGCGCAGTGGCAAATTTGATGAGGAAGAGCAAAACCGAATGGAATATACCATCGGAACTTACCACTTCAATTACGAACACCAGAAACTTCTTAGGGAGGGCGAAGAACAAAAACTAACCAGCAAAGAGGCTGAACTGCTTAAACTCCTTTGTGAACATGAAAATGAAACGCTGGATCGTCGCGTAGCCCTCAATAAAATATGGAAAGACGATAGTTACTTCAACGCAAGAAGCATGGATGTGTATATCACTAAGCTTCGCAAATATTTGAAAAGTGATTTGAATATTCAAATTATTAATGTGCACGGCATTGGATTTAAGCTCCTAACTCGCTAAGGTATTTTTGTAAAAAATACAATTTCTTCTTTTTGATTTGTTTTTTATTAAAAGCGATCCCTCATATTGGAACGCTTTTTGTTTTTAATGGCTATTCTCTTAATATTTATAATCATGAAACGACCTATCAAATTTTTAGCCTCCTTCTTTCTATCCATTCTATGGCTATATTTACCTTGTAAGGCTAATAGTCAAGCTTTTGAGCAGGGAGAAGAACTTACCTATGCCCTCTATTACAATTCTGCGGTTACGGGCAATGTTACCGCTGGCGAAATGTTTAGCCGTGTTAATACAAATCCTCAAACTATTAATGGCCGTCAATTGATGCATATAGTGCTGGAAGGGGAAACTAAGGGCGCTTTTCGTTGGTTTTTTAATGCCAAGGATCGCTACGAAACTTATGTGGATCCAACTAACTACCTGCCTTATTACTTTAAACAACGCGTGAAGGAAGGCAGTTTTATTGTGAATAAGGACGTGGTTTTTAATCAAGCAAATGGACTCATCAAAAGCGTTAATAACCAAAATCAAGATGTACGCCACTATAACACAGAGCATAACGTACAAGATTTACTTTCGTCCTTTTACTATATCCGCAATTGGAACTTCGATAAGCTTCGTTTAAATCAGGTTTTCGAAATTAATTTATTCATGGATGATTCGGTTTACCAAATCCAGTTCGAGTTTAAAGGATATGCCAACGTGAACACCAAAATTGGTAAAATCGCATGTTTAATATTTGCACCACATGTCATTACAGGTTCTGTTTTTGCTGACGAAACACCCATGATGATTTACGTTTCCAATGATCGCAACCATGTACCAGTTTTTGCCGAAAGTGAATTGAGTATAGGTAGAGCCAGAATCGAACTAATAAAACATAGTGGCTTACGCTACGCTTTAAATTATAGCGATTGAGTTCTAAGGATTAAAAAAGTCAATAACTAGGAATAAAAAAGGGACCTCGAAAAGTCCCTTTTTTTTATTTAGATCATCATCTATTGCTGATTTCCTTGCTCAGCGGTGAATATTTGATAATAATTGGTAAACACTTTTTCGGCTTGCTCTTTTAGCGCATCGAGCTTATTGGCTTCAGCAATACGCTTGATTTCCTGCATGATATAAAGTGCATTGCGTTTCAAATCCAAATATTCGCGGGCTTGGGTATCATCGTAGTAGAATTTAAGATTGTGGATATAAATCTCGGCCATACGATTTAGGATAGCAGTTCCCTTTTCCTTCTCTCCAATCTTCATATAGTTTTCGGCTATCGGAATCATAAAATAATCGTAAGGAACCGTTTTCTCTGGCAGTGCTTCCATACATTTATCCAAAGCTATTTTCGCTTTATCATATTTGCCTTCTTTGACCAATTCATCTGCAAGTCGGGCAAAATTACTGCGATAGTTTCGGATAGAACGCATGTGATGCTCATCAAAATAGATATTTGGATTATTGATGTCGTCATATCTGAAAACATTCACCAATTTATCAAAAAGTGTATCCGTGTTAATGCGACCATAACTACCAATATTGTAACTGCTTGGTGTTTTGATTGGAACCAATCGATAAGCCATACCATCCATTTGGAAATATTCCATCAAGTTAAGATAAGCATCAGTGCCGGTGGTGATAGCAAAGTAAATAGGACGATCCCAGTTAAAAGTAGCCAACATATCCATCATCATCAGATTGTTTTTCTGAACTAGATTTTCATTTATTTTCCATTTTACTTTATCCACAATCAGCGAGGAGTCATTGAGTGCCACGGTACCATTGCTAAGTACTTTTTGCTTATCAACACTCAGATAAACCAATTTAGTAGGAAAGTAATTCATTTTAGTACCATCGCGTAATGGAAATTTGGTTTTGGGATTACTACTGAAGAAGAAGTTCATCAAATCACTTAAATTGTAGTATTCCCCTGCTTTTGCAATTTCCGGATTTTCGATAAAATAGCCCATATCATTGGTGCCTTGAATATACTGATCTCTATCGGCAGTCATTGGAATTGGTTCTGCATTATAGGTCTTACGGCGCATTTGGTCAGCATACCAATCGGTATTGAAAAGACTTAAATTCACAATTTTGATATCCGTTCTGATTCCTTCAACTTCTTGAGCGTACCAAAGAGGGAAAGTGTCGTTATCTCCGTTGGTAAACAAGATGGAATTTGGGGCGCATGAATTAAGATAATTCTTAGCAACATTAAGCGTGTTATAGCGTCCTGAACGATCGTGATCATCCCAGTTCTGCTGCGCCAATAAGGCTGGAACTGCCAAAAACGAAATAGCAGTTACTCCGATAGCCACCACGCTTGGATTCATATATTTCTTAGTCCACTCATAAAGTGCCAAAACCCCCAAACCGATCCAAATTGCAAACGCATAAAAAGAGGCTACGTATGCATAATCTCGTTCACGTGGCTGATAAGGATATTGATTTAGGTAAACCACGATGGCTAATCCGGTCATTAAAAAGAGAGAAATGACAACAATACCATCTTTATAATTTCTGATAAGATGAAAATACAAGCCTGCTAATCCTAAAATTAAGGGCAGAAAATAATAATGGTTAGTTCCTCTATTGTTCTGAAGGTCAATAGGTAACTTACTTTGATCACCTAATCTGGCATTGTCCATGGCTGGAATTCCTGAAACCCAATTCCCATAAATTTTCTCCCCATGACCTTGCAAATCATTTTGGCGTCCAACAAAGTTCCACATAAAATAGCGCATATACATATGCCCCACTTGATAGCCAAAGAAAAACTTCATATTGTCAACGAAGGACGGAACTTCCAACATTTCGTCCGTTCCATTATTGTTTACGCGAATTCTTTTGGGATTTTCGCCCATATATTCTTTGTAAACACTAGCGTGAGCCCCTCTTTGGTTACTCCACATCCGTGGAAAAAAGGTTGTGAAACGTTTATCGTAGGTTGGCGTTCTTTGCTCGCGTTTATCTGTTAAAACATAGGCTTGCTTTATGCTATAAGAAGCGTTTTTAGCATCAGTGATATAGGCTTCTGCATCAGATTTGCTTTGGAAAAATTTTATCAAACCTGGGTCCTTAAGGGTAATATTGCCCGGATTAGGTAATTTATCCTTTTCAACAATGCAATAAAACTTGGAGTAAACAGGTGATTTATCTTCCCATTTAGATTGATCTTCGGTAGGCGCATTGAAATAGGGACCACTAAACAACGGGCGATCACCATATTGTTCACGGTTGAGATAAGCCAACATACTGGTAGCATCTTCCGGATTATTTTCGTCGATTGGCGTATTGGCATTAGAACGGACGACTAAGATAAAGAAGGATGAGTAGCCGATTATTAAGAAAGTTATGCCAAGGATAATGGTATTGGCAATAAGTTTTTGCTTCTTATGGGTATAATAAAGTCCATAAATAATGGCTGCAATCAAAAGGGTAAAGTAAACAATTGTACCACTATGGAAAGGCATTCCAAAAGAATTAACAAAAAGCTTTTCGAATATACCGGCAAGGATTACAATCCAAGGAATGATACCATACATTATTAGCGCAAGTAGAACAATGGAAATTACTCCACTAATAATAATCCCTTTGGTGGTTGTGGGATATTTTTTGAAATAGTAAATATAAACTAGGGCTGGAATAGTAAGCAAATTAAGTAAGTGAACTCCAATAGAAAGGCCAACTAAGTAAGCAATCAAAACGAGCCAACGGAAGCCATTTTGATCTTCCTCGGCATCCTCCCATTTAAGCATAGCCCAAAAAACGATTGCGGTAAAAAATGATGACATGGCATAAACCTCTCCCTCAACTGCCGAAAACCAAAATGAATCGGTGAAAGTATAAGCTAATGCACCCACGATACCACTGCCTAATACTGCAATTAGATTTCCTCCTTCTAATTTTGCAGCGTCGCCTTTAGATACAATTTTACGAGCCATGTGGGTAATTGACCAAAACAAAAACAAAATCGTGAATCCACTGGAAAGTGCCGACATGCTATTGATCATTCGAGCCACGGTAGCTGTGTCGCTAGCAAAAAGGCTGAAGAATTTACCTACAAGTTGAAAAAATGGCGCTCCTGGAGGGTGACCTACTTGCAATTTATACGCCGTGGCAATGTACTCACCGCAATCCCACAAACTGGCGGTCGGCTCCGAGGTGATAATGTAAACTACTGATGCAATGGCAAATACTAGCCACCCAATCCAATTGTTTAATCTTTTAAAAGAGTTCATGTTAGTTAGATATAAATAAATTGAAAGAAAAATTTCATCGCACTAATGCATTTTTAAAAACTGTTCATTTAAGGGGGCGAATTTAAAAAAATTTAGTACTCGTTTTATTGCTTTCCCTTAATTAACATAATTTAATCGATATCAGCAAAATAGCATAAATTAATCGCTACTAATATCTTAGCAATAGCCATTTTATGTATCAAAAAAGCTTGAAGAATATTTAAGCACTTGGATGGGGCTTATTCAATAAATTTTATCAATTCCTCATATAATCTTTGGGTGGGGAGGCCCATGACATTGTAAAAACTACCCTCAATTTTTTCGATGCCAATATATCCAATCCAATCTTGGATACCATAGGCTCCAGCCTTGTCAAGTGGGCTGTATTTCTCAACGTAATACTCTATGTCTTTAGCATTTAGCTGTTTAAAATATACGATTGATTCCACGGCAAAGGCAAGCTGTTTATGCAAGGATGTCAAACATACCCCTGTAATCACTTTATGCGCATTCCCCGAAAGTTTCTGAATAATTTGAATGGCTTCTGCTTGATTTTTAGGTTTACCAATAATCTCATTATCAAGCACTACAATGGTATCTGCCGTGATAATAATATCTTCGTTTGCCATTTTATCTTTCGAAAAAGCGGCAGCCTTCTGCTTGCTCAAATAAATAGGCACTTCCTCAAATGGCATATCTTTCGGATAAATCTCTTTGATGGTTTTAACTTTTATTTGAAAACTTAAATCCAAGCCATTCATCAGCATTTGCCGTCGTGGAGAAGCTGAAGCAAGTATTAAATTATGTTTATGCAACTTTTTTTGCGTAGAATTCATGAGCATATCTTTGAAGCAAAAGTAGAAATTATCTGAGAAACTTATTTTTTATTTTACACGATTTTGTCATGTCTTTGGCTTGACAATATCAACAAACTAAAGTTGCTTTTTCAGTTTTTAGTTTTTCCAAAAAGTCGTATTAATATGAAAATCATCGCTGTCCACGACAGAAGATATGAGATAATTGACTTCCCCCAATTGATACTTACTTTTCCTTCCTGTAGCGAATTAGTTCCTGAGTATCTAAAGATAGGATTTAGAAACATTTTTTCGCCTTGATCAAAATCTATTTCAACACGAATATAGCTGTCCTCTGGTAAAAATAGATAACTTGCCTTTGTACTATTTTTGACCGTTTTTTTGATCTTTCCATCTTGTCCTATAAAATCAATTTTGATAGCTTTCTTGTCAACAACAAGCTCATAATTATTTTCTGTGAGCTGGGCTGAAAGGAGTGTTGGAAAGTCCTTAAGTCGTTTTACCTTTTTGGTATAATTATCATAATCAGGGGTATATGGTAAATATCCATAGCTTTTGCCAGCTCGAAGTGCCGCTATAATATCGGCGGCATTGTTAGTTGGAGCATTGATAAAAGTAGCCACAACGCCCACCAAAAAGGGGTTGGAAATATCATGCGCGTCATCATTGGCTAAAATGTATTTTGCATGCCCATTCGATAATGCTGCATCCCAATGCGAGATTGAATATAATTGATGATTTAGCGCTTCCAAAAGGTCGTAATTGACCAAATATTTTAAATCATTATGGCTATATCCTTCAAGTGAAAAAGCAGGATGTACAATAGCTAATAAATCAGTTTTTGGTTGCAATTGATTGATAATAAACTGTTTTTGAGAGGTTGTTTGGTATAATGGAAAATCTAGCCAAAACACTTTTTTCGCTCCAATACTTACTTGATGTGTTTTTCGGATATTGTAACCATGTTCGTAAATCGGGATGTAATTTGGCTGACCTTGTAAATAAGTATTTATTTTCATATAATCGCTAATTCCGATAACGTCATATTGCAACTTATCATAGAGCGCAACAATACTATCGGTAGGATTTTTGCTGCCATCAGTAAGGCCACCCCAAGCTAAAGATTGAATTTGAAAATTTCCTTTATGCCAATTTGCAGAATCGATGTTTTGATATGGATTCCATATTTTATCTCCTGCAAAAGGTTTTGGTTCGGGGAAATTATAGATTGGACTGATTAGGAATGGCAGAAAGAACAGGAAAATGAAAAACCCTAATAATCCTTTAAGTGCAGGTCGCAAAAAACGTTTCATAAGTATGTATTATTTGAGTGCAAAAATAGCTGAAAATCACTAATGACATTCACAGTCCTCACATTCTTCTTTAGTAGCAAAGCCTTTTTGGGAACATCCGCTATAGCTAACTTGTTTACATGAATTAGTAGCCTCATCAAAAAACCATCTTTGAAAAGTGGCTTGACAGGCTTCGTTAGTTGGAGGCTTTTCCGTGCACACCACATTGCTTGGATTACAATCTTTTTTGCAAGAGCTCATGCTACCGATAATTCCAACCAATAGCATTGGAAGCAGGCAAACACGTATACAAATATTGATAATTATGCTCATCTGAAATTCATCTTAGGTAGCTTAGGAATAAAAGAAAAAGCTAGCAATCGATTTGGAAAGCTGACTTTGAAAGCATATTATTAGAGTAATTCTTAAGATTAGTTCAAAGAAAAGCTAGCTTTTACAAGGCATTGGCTCCGCTAACAATTTCAATTATTTCGTTAGTAATGGCGGCTTGACGGGCTTTATTGTAAGTCAATTTCAATTCTTTAACCATGGAGGTAGCGTTATCAGTAGCCTGATGCATGGCAGTCATCCTAGCACCATGTTCTGCAGCAACGGAGTCTAAAAGCGCTTTATAAAACTGTGTTTTAAGGGTTTTAGGAATCAATTCGTTGATAATAATTTCTCGTGAAGGCTCCATGATGTAATCGCTATGGGCGTTATCATCAGATTCCTTCATCAGAATTGGCAGAAATTGCTCATGAGTAAGAATTTGAGTGCCCGCATTTTTGAATTGGTTATAGACCAAATCAATGCGATCATATTCACCTTCTTTAAAGAGACTAAGCAGGGTTTCAGCCACTGGTCGCACTTGGTCAAATTGAAGATTGTGCCATAGTTCATCATGCGATTCAACAACCTTATACCCATGTTTATTGAAGTATTCTGTTACTTTTCGACCCACGGTAAAAAAGTGAAGTTGTTTTTGTTGATGCTGAGCTTGGTATTTATCGTGCAAGAGTCCTTCCACTTTTTTGATTACGTTAGCATTAAACGCGCCGCAAAGGCCACGATTAGAGGCGATAGGCACAATCAAAACTTTTTCGACAGGGCGCTGTTCGCCGTAAATATTACCCTCGTTATCTCCCGAACTCAAATCCTGTAGAATTTCGCCCAATTTAGCGGCATAAGGGCGCATCATGGTGACGGCGTCCTGTGCCCGCTTTAATTTGGAAGCAGCCACCAATTTCATAGCACTGGTGATTTGCTTGGTTGATTCTACCGAACTGATACGGGTTCGTATTTCTTTTAGATTTGCCATAAAGCAATGCTTTAGTTTATGCGTGATACGATTTTCCAACTTCGGCAGCGATTTCTTCGATGGCCTTTGTGGCGGCATCTGAGAGGTTTCCTGCTTGCAATTGGGTAAGAATATCGGCCTTTTTTTCGTGCATAGTGCGAATAAATTCTTCTTGAAAAGCCTTCATCTTATTTACAGGCACTTTCGACACAAGGCCTTTGGTACCACAGTAGATAATGGCGATTTGCTCTTCAACGGTCATCGGACTATGTTGATTTTGCTTTAATATTTCGACATTACGTTTTCCTTTGTCCAAAACCGCCATGGTAGCAGCATCTAAATCCGACCCGAATTTAGAAAAAGCCTCTAACTCACGATATTGTGCTTGGTCTAATTTTAAGGTACCCGCTACTTTTTTCATGGATTTTATTTGGGCATTTCCGCCTACTCGGGATACCGAAATACCAACATTGATAGCAGGACGAACGCCACTATTAAACAAATTAGTTTCCAAGAAAATCTGACCATCGGTAATTGAAATAACGTTGGTAGGAATGTAAGCAGAAACGTCGCCAGCTTGAGTTTCGATAATTGGGAGTGCCGTTAAGGAACCGCCGCCTTTCACAACCTCTTTCAAAGACTCTGGCAAGTCGTTCATATTTTTGGCCACTTCATCCGAATTGATGATTTTAGCAGCCCGTTCGAGTAAGCGAGAGTGCAAATAGAATACGTCACCAGGGTATGCTTCGCGTCCTGGAGGGCGGCGCAACAATAAAGAAACTTGACGATAGGCAACGGCTTGTTTTGATAAATCATCGTAAATTACCAAAGCAGGGCGGCCAGTATCTCTAAAATATTCGCCAATGGCGGCACCTGCTAAAGGAGCGTAAAATTGCATAGCAGCAGGATCTGAGGCGGTTGCCATTACGATAGTGGTATAAGCAAGTGCACCAGTTTCTTCTAATACTTTTACTATACCAGCAACGGTAGACCCTTTTTGCCCGATTGCTACATAAATACAATAAACTGGTTTTCCTTTATCGTAAAATTCCTTTTGATTGATTATGGTATCAAGGGCAATGGTCGATTTTCCAGTTTGACGGTCACCGATAATTAATTCGCGTTGACCTCTTCCAATTGGAATCATGGCATCGATAGCCTTAATACCAGTTTGAAGGGGTTCATTTACTGGCTGACGGAAAATTACACCCGGGGCTTTACGCTCAATGGGCATTTCATACGTTTTCCCTTCGATTTTTCCTTTGCCATCCAATGGATGACCCAAAGTATTCACTACGCGACCGAGTAATCCTTCTCCCACATTAATGGAAGCAATTCTGCCAGTGCGTTTTACAACATCACCTTCCAAAATGGTGTCCGTTTCGCCTAAAAGCACTGCGCCCACATTATCCTCTTCGAGGTTGAGGGCAATACCCATAATATTTGATTTTTCAAACTCGATTAGCTCACCAGATTGCACATTCGTAAGTCCGTAAACGCGAGCTATACCATCGCCAACCTGCAATACGCTACCCACTTCTTCAAGTTGCGCTTCGCTTTGAAAACCGGACAGTTGCTGCCTTAAGATTGCCGATACTTCAGCGGGTTTAATTTCTGCCATATTCTATTTGGTATTTATATTTATCGTTATTGTTTGATTAATAAGGTTGTGTCAAAACATGCTTCAAGTTATTAAGCTTGGATTGAATGCTTGCGTCAAATTGTTGATCATCAACATTTAGAATAAAGCCACCAATCAAACTTGGGTCAATTGTTTCGTCTAATTGTATTTGCTTGCCTGTTTGTTGTCCTAGAATACTAATAATTTGATTTCTAACGAGTTCCGTTAGTTCGCTAGCTACTTTTATATTCACTTTTTTGAGTCCGATTAATTCATCGTAAAGCACGATAAACTGAAGGGACAATGAGGGGATAATAGTTTCGCGGCGGGCTTTAGCAATGATGGTTAAGAAAGTCATGGTGGTGGTTGAAATTTGAGTTCCCATGACCGCTTTAATCACTTGCATTTTCTTATTTACTTTGATAACCGGACTTTTGAGCATGGCCATAAACTCAGGAGACACTGAGCACAGCTGATGGAGATAATCCATATCTGCTTTGATAGTTTCCATCGATTTTTGTTCGATTGCAAACTCAAACAAAGCTTTTGCATATCTTTTCGATACTTTAATATCACTCATAGGTCATTAGTTAAAATTAAGCTGACTTAGTTGTTTATCAACTAGTTCACTTTGTTTTTTCTTATCCGAAAGTTCGGCAACAAGCACTTTTTCGGCAATAGCGATAGAGAGTTCAGCCACTTGATTTTTTATTTCGTTGATGGCCGCTCTTTTTTCACTTTCGATAATCATGCGTGAGTTTTCTACAATTCGGTCGGCTTCGTGTTGGGCTTTTGCTTTAGCGTCGGTGATAATTTGGTCTTTAGCTTTGTTGGCTTGAACAAGAATGGCATCACGTTCCTGACGGGCTTCGACAAGCAATTTTTCGTTTTCAGCTTTTAGCTGTTCCATTTGCATTTTGGTTTCTTTAGCCATCATCAAGGACGACATAATTTCACCTTCGCGTTCTTTGAGGGCGCCTAAAATGGGTTTCCACGCAAATTTCTTCAGTAAAACCAATAAGAGGATAAACACAAGGGACATCCAAAAAACAAGACCTATTCCTGGGAGTACTAATTCCATAGTATATTTATTTAATAATCAATACAATTTTTAAAAATCAATTTCTTCCCGACCAACCGTCGGGAAGAAAATTGAAAAGATAATAGATTACTTCAAAACGATGATCAGCAAGCTGATAACAATAGAGAAGAAGGCAACACCTTCGATAAGGGCTGCTGCAACAATCATGTTAGCACGGATATCGCCGGCTGCTTCAGGTTGACGGGCAATACCTTCAACGGCTTTACCACCAATTTGACCAATACCGATACCGGCACCAATCGTTGCTAAACCTGCACCAATGCCAGCGCCCATTTTGGCTAAACCAACACTTAATAAAACTGATAATGACAACATAGGATAAATGTTTATGATTAAAAAAAAAGAAAAAATTAATGGCTCTCTTCCATGGCCATACCGAAGTAAAGCGCTGAAAGTAATGTAAATACGTAGGCTTGAATAAAGGCTACTAAAATCTCGAGCATACTCAGAAATAGAGAAAATGCGACAGAGACGATCGAAACGCCATAGCCTCCGATGGGGCTCAAGGCTCCGAAGATAAATATCATGCTGATAAAACCTAAAATTACAATGTGTCCAGCTAAAATATTAGCAAAGAGACGGACCATAAGAACAAAGGGCTTGGTTAACATCCCCATAATTTCGATAATGGGCATCAATGGAATTGGAAATTTAAGCCACCAAGGCACACCTGGCATATTGATCATGTGTGTCCAGTAGTTTTTGTTGGCGCTGATTGTGGTTATCCCGAAAGTGAATAAGGCTAAAACTAAAGTGACTGAAATGTTACCTGTAACATTGGCTCCTCCAGGAATTATTGGAACTAATCCTAATAGATTGTTAATCACAATAAAAAAGAATACTGTGAGGAGGTAGGGCATGTATTTTTCAAAGTGATGACCGATGGAAGGTTTTGCAATGTCGTCGCGCACAAAAAGTATTATCACCTCAATAGCCGACTGAATTCCTTTTGGCGCCATCCCAGCTCTTTTTTTGTAACTCTTTGCTATACTGGTAAATAAAAGAAGAATAAGCAAAGCACTGAAGAATATGGCCATTACATTTTTGGTAATAGAGAAATCGTAAGGAATGGCGCGGCTTTGATCCAATTCCATGGTTCCATCAATGGCAGGTACAATTTTTCCTTTATTGGTACCTTCTTTGCAAAGCATAAAACCATTGTAACTAGCATGCCCATGCTCAAATTTAGAGGACATAAAGAAATGTAATTTGTTCTGATCGTCTAGTAAGATGATTGGTAATGGAATCGAAATAGCATGCCCAGCAAAATCAGCAATATGCCAGTCGTGTGCATCCAAAACGTGCTCAAAAATCATTTCTCCGGCATCGAAGGCTTCGGCTTCTTGGTGGGTTGTATCATGATTTTGTGCATGTAAATCTTCGTTTGCCATACCGCTATGAAAACTAAAAACGAAAAACAGCAAGATAATTGCCGTTAAGACGAAGGCTTTTCCTTCCCAAAACTTTTTAAGAATCATATAATGTGGTTCAAATCGTTTCTATTAAAGTGGTGCAAATTTAAAAAAAAACTTATTCGCTAGCCATTAAAAAGGCCTGCTTATAATTTTTAGGTATTGAATTACTTAAATATTTCTCAAACAGTTGACCGACAATATTTTATATACTAATTTATTTTTTCAATTCCATGAATTTTATTCCTGTGGCTTGTTCAAGTTTAACACTGCAATCAGCTCAAAAATGGAATAAAACAAATATAAAATAAAAAAACTGAGTAAAAATTGGAGGCTATCGTATGGTTTGAGAAATGCGTAAGCGGTCATGATGGTGAGGAGCGAAAGAAGTTTAACGGTAGTAATCAACATGAAGCGGGTGGTAAATTGGCGAATATTCCTTCCGAAAGATCCCATGAAAGCTTTATGAATCATAAAAGTAACCGCCATGAAAAAGGGAGGCAAAAAAGGCAAAGTTGGGGTAACCCATTCCTTAGGCATGGCCACTGTCCAGCCAATTGCTATAATCTCAATAAAGAAAGTGATGGCAAATAATCGAATAATAAATGATTTTTCATTTTTCATGTTGTACAAGACTTATAAGGTTGCAAACAAAAAACTGCTTTGAAAGGCAACTATTTAAAAAATTCGCGCAGGGCTAAATAAAGCGCTAAAAAAACGGATAAAACACTAAATATCAACGTAAATACAGGAAACTGCCAATCGAGATAATCATCTAATTTTAAGCCTCCAAAGGTACTTGCAAAAATTATAATACCCATTTGAAAGGCAAGAGAAGAATACTTTATGTAGTTATTTACTGGATTCTTGTTCGATATTGACATTGGGCGGTCCTAATTTAGAAAGAGTTGTGTTTTGTAACCTATCCATATTAATAGTTCCACTAATGCTAGCCCCTGGCTCAATCGATATTTTATTGGTAATAATGTCGCCTTTAATAGAAGAAGTGGATTTGAGGGACAAAAGCTCTGAAACTTTTATTTCACCCTCTATTTTTCCCATTACTTCGGCATTTCTACAGGTGATTTCGCCTTCAATTTCGCCAGTTGAACCAAGCACAAGCTTGCCTTCGATGTTCAACGAACCGATAATGATTCCATCAATTCTGATGTCTCCTTTGGTTTCAATCTCTCCGTGTATCTTAGTGCCAGCAACAATTCGATTAAATTCTATTGTTGCATTTTCATTTGAATTCCTTGCCATAAAATGTTTGATTTAATAGGGGGTCAAAGATATTAAAAATGCTTATAAATCATAAAACATAAATTATTTTTCAACTAATTATAGTTAAAAACTCGAGGCTTTTAGTTTTACTCTTCAGAAATCGCAGCTCGATAAACCTCCCTTCAATGGAATTATTGACTTATATTAGGTCATGAACCACATTATTTGAGCGGTCGGTAAGTTAATTATCGCTACTTTCGCCCTCAATTTAAGAATAGTGATTTATAAAATTTTAATTACACAATAATATAACAATCAACATGATAAAACCACATAAATTTCACATTCCGGTAATGGGAATTGGTTTTACGCTTGACACACCTCTCAAAGTTTCACATCTAGGGATCGACTCCGTAGTATCGTTGGTCGATGATCTAATACTTGAAAAACTGCGCAAGATGTACAGCGAAAAATACCAAATTCCATATCAGGAAATAAGTCGAAAAGTGGAAGATTTTAGAGCAAAACGGATTACCTCCTATCTCAATATGCTTCAATCTTTAGCGCAAAACAAATTCGACGAATTAAAGCAATCGGCGCTTGAGGCTTCGGCCGAAGGTAGTCAGAAAATTAAGGAGTATATGGATTTATTGCCCGATGGCTCTCAAATCAAAAATGACTTTAAGGCAATCGGCAATAAATATTTACACGTTGATGAAGTGAGTCAATGGCTCAAAGCTAACTTAAGTATGGGAAGCATTGACGTAAATATTATGACCAAAGTTGACAAGGATAATTTCTCGAAAGGGGAAAAATTGCCAGTTGAATATAACGATGCGCATGCTGCTTTACGTGGATATGCAGAGAGTGATTTAGAATCTACCATCATTTTAAGTGCCGGTATGAATCAGCGCTTATTCGCCTATATGGAGAAATTTTCTGATTTTTATCCCAATGAAGAAGGATATATCAAAAAGAAAATTGCGATTAAGGTAAGTGATTATCGCAGTGCTTTGATACAAGGAAAGCTATTAGCTAAACGAGGTATTTGGGTGTCGGAATATCGGATCGAATCAGGCTTGAATTGCGGCGGACACGCTTTTGCAACCGACGGCTATTTACTCGGGCCCGTGCTTGATGAGTTCAAAGTAAAACGTAATGAATTGAGCACCACCCTTAACGAAATAGTGATGCAAGCGCTTATGCAAAAGGGACTTAGCATTCCAAGACAAGCCTTGCCGATAAAAATTACTGCCCAAGGAGGCGTTGGAACCGCGGATGAAAGTCAATTTTTGATGGACTATTACCAAATTGACTCCGTGGGATGGGGCTCTCCTTTTTTGTTAGTTGAAGAAGCTACCACTGTGGATGATTCCACCCGTCAAAAGCTTATAAACGCTACCGAAGAAGATATTTACCTCAGCGATATTTCGCCACTCGGGGTTCCTTTTAATAATCTAAGGGGAAACACCAAAGACCTTGAAAAAATGGCCTTAATAGCAGATAACAATCCCGGTAGCGCTTGTCCAAAACGCTATGTAGCACTCAATACAGAATATAATGTACAAGGCATGTGCACCGCTTCTCGTCAATATCAACGGATTAAGATTAAGGAATTGGAAAACGAAAAACTTTCGCCTCTAACCTTCAACCAACGATTCAAAAAAATTGTTGAGAAATCATGCACCTGTGTTGGACTTGGCACTTCCGCTTTACTTGCTCATAACCTAGATACCAAAGTGGAAGGACCTGGCGTTTCGGTTTGTCCAGGACCTAATATGGCCTATTTTTCAAAATTGATGAGTATGAAACAAATGATTGATCATATCTACGGCCGTGATAATGTGATTGTTAGAAACGATCGCCCCAATATGTTCATCAAGGAGTTAAAGATTTATGTGGACTATTTGAAGGACAAATTGGAAAAGAGCAAAGAGGATGTTTCCAACAAACAGAAGAAATATTTAATGACTTTTTCTAATAATCTGAAGGAAGGAATCAACTACTACAATCAATTATTTACCGATTTGAAAGATAATTTTCAAAAAGAAAAGGATATAATTCTTCGAGATTTGGAATTGAGCAAACAAAAATTGCAACTAATCAGCCTGGAGATCGAGAAACTTCCCTAGTTGAAAATTTTTTAAAATTATATTTTTACGGCCTTCACTTTATAAAGCTGAAGTTCTTAAGGTGGGTTCTAAAAATTCATTTTTTCACTTTTTTCAAACACAAATTAGAACCCGTTTAAATTTGTGC
>DYSI01000009.1 GCA_020718275.1 Draconibacterium orientale | reverse complement strand
AAATTTGATTATATTCACGTCAAAATATTTCATGCAGGATAAGTATTTTTTATTTGCGTGGTACAATTACAGATGAGTAATAAAGATTTCAACTAAATTTTAACTCGTAAACATAAGGATTGATTTTTTTGTATATATTTGTATTTCAACACTATAAAGATACAAAACAATCCTTATTGTTTTACATTTAGGCTAAATTTTTTATATCGAACTCAGGTTAATAGATACCATAAATGAAAGAACCGGCGGCGGTACAAAGTTTATTAATAGAAGAGATGCAAATTATTTACCAGCAGCCATTCAAGTTTACTGAAGGGTTATATTTTTTTAAGGCGGTTAGAGGTAGGGTTTTTCTTTGCTATAAAATTTTTTCAGCGTCTTGTTGATACATAAAAAAAGGCTAAAGTTCAATACATTAGCCTCTTTTTTTTATTCTGGTTAACTACTTTTTCATTTTTAAATCGTAATCCCGTTTGATAAAATCGATATTTTGTTTAGCATTCAAGCGTTTGGCAATTATGTTTTTTTGCTCATCCAATAAATAAATAGTAGGAGTGGAGATGATATCATATAATTCGTGATAGTTTTCGGTTAAACTCCGTGGTCCATCGACATTTATCCATGCTTTGATTTTATATTCATGAATTTTTTTGGTCATTTTCACCATATTAGTATCGGCGCAGACTGCAAATATTTTCACATCATACTTGCTTGCATCTTCATTGTACCAACTTATCAAATCGCTGATTTCGTGTTTGCAATGGCCACAATCAGGATCCCAAAATACAACCATGGTGTATTTTGCATTCACCGCATGCAAACTTTGTAATTTGAATGCGGTGTCCTGCATTACCAAATTTGGCGCTTGATTTCCAATCAGCAATCGGTCGAGGGTGTTGATGCGTTTTTTCATTCTTTCGAGCACGATTTCATTGGTCCAATATGCCTCACCAGTAACATAATATTTCTTTCCAAGGGCAACAAAAACCTCATCCATTCCCATAATCTGGCTGGTTTCTGATTCATAAGTAAAATACCAAATCGTGTATTTGTAGGTTTCTTTATTGGGTTTTGATTTTTCGATAATGGCAATGGACTCTTTGATAAGTGTATCTGGGTTTTGAATGAGTACATTTTTAAAATATCGCTTAATTTTATTTGCATAAATGGGTGTCCTCAGTAAACGTTCGTCCGCAAAGTCGAAATCGTCAAAATAATGCATCTTATAATATTTATAGATGTATGCACTGTCAGGTGTACCATCGTCTTTTAAAGGTAAAACCGTTGGGATTTCGGGCTCTTTAGAGGCCATCAGAATTTTAGCAAAAAGGCTTTCAGCTTGCAGGTCTATGAAATCCTGCTTTGTTTTTTTAATCTGAGCTGTTAAGGTGTCAATCTCTATTTTTAATTGTGCTTGCTTCTCCTTTTCTCCTTCTAAATCTTTGTATTTTTGATTAAGCTCCTGATCTTTTTTGCCAAGTGAATTGATGTTTTTCAAGTAAGAATAAAACGCCAAATTATCCTTTGAGTTTTTTATAATCATTTGATTTATAGGGTCTGCAGGGTCGGTTTGGATGGAAAAATGTTGTTCCTTATCAATTACAAGCTCAAAATATTGTTTGTTTTGGAATACAACTAAATAGATGCCGCCACCAAGTGCTTTATCTCCCGTAAAGATATAGCTGCCATTTTTTAGAAATGCGGTGTCCGCAATTTGATTTGTATTGCCATAATAACTCACCAGCAGTAAGCTCGTGTCGCTGGAATTGTTTAATTTTACTTGGATTTTATAGCCTTCATTTTGAGCATATACTGCTGCATTTAAGCTTAAAAAGAGCGAAATTAGAATTAGATATTTCATGATTATATAGTTAATTAATAATTATTCAATTAGGTTTTATATAGTTTTTCTGGTCATTTATTGATATCAATATAGTTCATCATCTACTTCGTTCAGCGCTTCCGCATAGTACAATTGATGAATAGCAGGCATTGCGGCTGTAATGCGTAATCCCCAATTGACAGGAAAAAATCGACGCAATTCTGCTAATGCATTTTCTTTGGCAGCCAATCTATTATTCTGAAAGAGTACCACAAAGTCTTTTAGATCTTGATAGATATCGGCAATATGCTCTGCTAAACTTGCTTTTTGTAATTCTTGATTTTGGTCGATTACTGTAAATACTTCCTCTTTGCCGAGTATGGTTTGTAGGTTGATAAAAACATTTTCCCAATGTTCTTCAGTAACAAAACGCTCATTAAATTGTTCGTCAGAGACTTCTATAGCTGGTAATAAAGAACCTTTAACATAGAGTAAGCTTAATATTTTCTGGTAAAAGGATAATACTTCCGTAAAATCGCGATGCGAGATGTCTTCGGTAAAAACACAGAATTCGTGCGCTACTCGTATCATTTCCAGTACGTGATTCGATTTCAGAATTGTTAAATTATCGTCAGTCATCTTGTAAATTTAATGTTTTCAATTTTCTAATAAAGCCTCGATTTATCAAATTTCATTCCCTAATGTTTTGTGTCAGGATTGCTAAGTTCGTAGCCATTAATTTTACCTTTTTGGTAGGCAGGAATTCCTTTCGACATCCATACAGGCATGGGTTTTTCCTTGAGGTAATGATCAAAGAACTGCATCATGCGAATGCTTAAATCTACGCGATTGGGCCATTGAGTTAGATTGTGGTCGTCGCCATTATAGGTTAGCATCCATACTTTTTTGTCCAAACGTCGCAAGGCCGTGAAATATTCAATTCCTTGATACCAAGGCACCGCGCCATCGGCATCATTATGCATAATTAATAAAGGTGTTTTTACGTTTTTAGCGTGAAAAATGGGGGAGTTTTCAATGTATAGATTCAGATTGTCCCAAATGCTTACGCCAATTCTACTTTGTCCTTTTTCGTATTGAAAACCACGCTGAACTCCTGATCCCCAACGAATTCCGCCATAAGCACTGATCATATTGCTCACTGGTGCTCCTGCTTCGGCACAAGCATAAATATCGGTCATGGTGATTAACATGGCGGTTTGATAACCTCCCCAACTTTGACCCTGTAAGCCAATATGTTTGCCATCAATCCAAGGGTTTTTCTTCAAGAATTCAGTGCCGCTTACAATCGAATTATAGGCTGATTTGGCGGGATGTCCTGTTTGGTAACTAATATCGGGTACGAAAACAATGTAGCCATTGCTGGTATATTCCGTAAAGTTAATAGTTGAATAACTTGGGCTTGGAATATAGTGGTTATGAAGCTCGTCGGAGTAGCGCTCATAGAAATATACAATCATTGGATATTGCTTGGTGGAGTCGAAAAATTCGGGTTTATAGAGCAATCCTTCCATCTTTTGCCCATCTAAAGCAGTCCATTTTATCAATTCAACATTTCCCCAAAAATAATTAGCTTGCTGTGGATTGACATTTGAAATTTTTTGTGAATGACTAAATGTTAGGTTTGATAATTGTAAATCGGGATATTCGCAAAAGGAGCTTCTTCTGTAAATAATTCTATCGGTATTTTTTGCCTTTATCGGATTGTAATAGCGATGGTCGCTTGTGATTAATGTAATAGGTAATTCATTGTTTCTTATATCTATACTATAATATCCTGATGCTTTTGTGATTTCGTTAAAGCCAATGAGTAGCGTTGGATTTTCTTCGTTGATATAGTCATGATCCTCATCAAGGATGATATTTCTGAATCGGATTTTGTTATTTCGTCCATAATCTTTGGTCAAGTTTTCGGGTACTAATTGGTCTGTAGGATCAATTTTCCACAAATCGTATCGATCGCTGATTACTAAAAATTTATCATCCGAAAACCAAGCGGCAATACCATAAGGGGAAGGTTCTTGTGGAATATCGTTCAATTCATCGTACAGTTTTGTTGGAATGTGTTTAGTAATATTGAGATGTTTGCGTGCTTCCACATCATACGAATACCAGTTTTTGTCTTTGGTATTATAGTAGATTAAAAAATTTCCATTAGGTGAAAGTTCTGCACGCGATTGATGATGTTCAAGTATCAGTTCACGTTGTCCATTATGAATGTTAACTATGTAATAATCAGCATAAAATCCATCCCATGATTGTTCTTTACCATACTTTTCTTGATCCATACCTAAGGCATAGTGCGAAGAACCTTTGCCCACAGTGATCACTACTTTTAGAAGGCTATCTTCTAGTTGTACAATGTTTTTATTGATTATTTCGTAGGCAGTGAGGTAAGTTCTAGCAGCTTCTTTTTTTGCTTTAAGCTTTTGTTCGGGTTGTAATTGCAAATCTTGATAATTCCACACGTCCACTTGATATTTTTCGTCGTCGAGTAGGCTGTCTTTTGGCTCTTCGATTGGATTTGGAGCAATGCCAAAAAATAACTTACTGGCATCTTTACTAAAATATGGGCTTGCATTTATGCTCGGACTCCAGTTTTTGCGATGAGGTATATTGCTTGTGTCAAGGATTAGTTGAGCACAGCTATCGTCACTTCTCCAAAGATACAAATCATATATTTTATTGGACTTGGAGGTGTCTTGGGCATGTAAAAAAGCCATGTAATTTCCACTTTCGTGGATAGACATTTTAGCAGAACTACCTTTCTTATCAAAGATTGACTGCGTGGTTTGGCTTAATAAATCATATCGGATGAGGCTGCTATTTTCGCCGCTATCAAGCTTGGTGTTTGTTAAAGCGAAGAATGAAGTGCCATTTTTGTTAAATTTATATTCGTCAACCATGTCAAAAGGCTGTGATTTGCCACTGATGGGATTCCATAACAGAATATTTTTTCCTTCTTGCTTGATTTCTTTCGTGGCTACTTCTGTGGTTTTCTTTTTGTAAAATAGCCACTTTTTATCTGCTTTTTCATCAGTTTCCTTATCTTTCTTTGCTTTTTTGGAATCCATTTCGTAGGCAATCCAAGCATGATTTGATTGCGTCATTACAAAAGATTGGATATTTGGTATTTTCACTAGGCTGTCTTTTGCAAAATAATAGATTGCTAAAGAGTCTTTTGGAAGTTTGTCTTTGGGTGTTTTTTTAAGTTTCAATTGGCGAATACTGTCGTAGGGCGCTGCAATTTGAAAGGCAATAAAATCAGATAGGGGCGAGATCTGCGCATTTTTACCTCGGGCAAACGAATCAAGCTTTTGCTGCTCAACAGAATAAATGTATAAAAATCCATCCCCTTTCATGGGATTTATTTCATACGTAACCCATTGACCATCATCACTTATTTTCTGATTGCTGTTGGTTTTCCAATGAGGATACACTTTATGGTTTAGCGGCGTTTTTGGATGATTCGAACTATAATTTTGTCCGTACGAAAATATGGTAAGAAGGAATATGCTCCAAATAGTAAAAATAAACTTCATGAGTTGATTCTGGTTTTTAGATGGTAAATTATAAGTTTTGATGGGTATAAGTTTTTTCAAAACATTTGCGAAAATAGGGATTTAAGCTAGTCAGTTGAATTGCAATAGTCAAAAAAAATGTGAAAAAGATATGGTCAGGTTTTAATCATTCACTAAGCAACCATCCACTTTTTAACGGTCACATAATCCTCTTCATTTTTTATATTAATTTTGCAAAACCTTATTACCTTAAATCTATTTTTTATGTTAAAACCATTTTACTTTTTAGTGCTCATTTTTCTAGGCTTCAACCTTCCAGTTTTTTCGCAGTGTACACCTGTTCAATTTAGCGGCAGTTTAACCTTTCCCGACACCGCAGTGGGATTGCCCTATGCGGCTGAAACGCAATTATATAGTGAAGTAATTCACCTTCGTATTCCAGAAGATACGCTTTATATGGGTTTCGTGGTTCCGATTGATTCAGCAGGAATTCTTAGTATTACTGGTATGCCAAGTTCTATTTCATGGGTTAGTAATTCAGAAACTGGTTTTTGGCCAGGCAATAGTTATGGATGTGTTGTTGTGCAAGGAACTCCCGTAGTTGGTGATGCAGGAAATTATTTGTTAAGTATTATTGTTTCTGTAAATGCCTTAGGCACTGCACTTCCTTACACCATGACCTATGATTTTAAGGTTTTAGATGCCGCTTTTGCTGGATTGGAATTGAGTCAAAATAATGGATTACAAGTATTTCAAAATCAACCAAATCCATTTAGTTATACCAGCCAAATTCAATATTTTTCACCCAAAGCTGCGAATATTGATTTTCAAGTTTTCGACTTAGTAGGAAAATGCGTGCAAACATCTCAATATCGGGCAGAAGTTGGTTCCAATAAGATCGATTTCAGTCGCATGGATTTACCTTCAGGGATTTATTTTTATGAATTGAAGCTGGATAATCAAATCGTACGCAAACGTATGCTAATTCAATAGATGTCAGCAACAATTGTAATTTTAGGGAGTAGTGCTGCCACACCTACCAATGATCGAAGTTTAAGTGCACATCTTTTGGAAACAGAAGGTCATTCTTTGCTTTTCGATTGTGCTGAAGGTACTCAATTTCAATTGAAACGTTTTGGGAGGAAAAATCATCGAATTCAAGCCATATTTATAAGTCATTTGCATGGTGACCATTTTTTTGGTTTACCGGGTTTAATTTCGAGCATGAACTTGTCGGATAGAACTAATCCACTTCAAGTATTTGGAGCCGAAGGACTTCAACAAGCCGTGGATTTGTATTTACAACTTTCCGAAACTCGTTTGAAATTTCCAATTGAATTTGTGGTTTTAACGCATCAAACTAAAATGAAGATTTATGAATCGGATAATTATGAGGTATTTGCTTTTCCGCTGAAACATAGGATTACCACTTATGGTTATCTATGGCAACAAAAACCTTTGCTTCTAAATGTTAATAAGGAGTTTGTGCGAATGCAAAATCCTGCTTTAGAATGGTTTACACGAATTAAGCAGGGCGAAGATTATGTTGATGAACAAGGAATTGTATTTCCAAACCATCTTATTACTGAGTCCGCCAAAAAGGCTAATTCTTATGCATATTGCAGCGACACTGCTTATTTTGAGGAGTTGGCGGATTGGGTGAAAGGCGTAAGTTTACTCTATCATGAGTCAACTTTTTTGGAGGTAAATCAGGAAGATGCCATTCAGAAATTTCATTCAACCGCTAAACAAGCCGCTAGTATTGCTCGTTTAGCTGATGCAGATCGTTTATTACTAGGTCATTTTTCGGCAAGATATAAGGATGTTCAATTGTTTAAAGAAGAAGCCGAAGTTGAGTTTGCTGATGTGATTTTAGCAGTTGATGGAATGGAAATAGACTTCTAAAGCATTGTAAAATTTTGCTAATAAGCTAATTGTTTGATTGTTAGTATTAAAATCTAAATTTTCCAAACTTATTTTGGCGCAATACGAACCATATAAAGCGCGATAAAAAAGAAAACAAAATTGGGTAGCCAGACTGCCACAAAAGGAGATAGGGTGCCAAAAGTTGCAAAAACGGTGCTGATTTGCATGAAAATAATGTATCCAAAACTTAGCGTTATGCCTATTGCTAAATGTAGCCCCATTCCTCCTCTGATTTTACGACTTGAAACGGCAGCTCCTATGACGGTTAGTATCAGTGTGGCAAAGGGGAAACTAAGTCTTCGGTATTTTTCGACCAAGTAGAATTTGATGTTTTCGGAGCCTTTTATTTTTTCCTTTTCAATAAAATCATTAAGCTCAAAAAAATCCATTACATCCATATTAATCACTGTGGAAGAATAATCCGTTGGGATAACATTGAACGAGGTATCCATTTTCTCCCCTTCTTTGAAATACTGTTTTCCGTCTTTAAATTCCCTGATGGAGTAATAGTTAATGGTCCAATTTCCAGTTAGCGTATCGTAAACTATAGTTCTAGCTTTGAGCTTAAAAACTTGCTTTTCCCCTTCAAATTTTTCCCAAGTAAAATTATAGCCAGTTTTCATTTCATTATTAAAATTCTCGACATAAAGCAATTCGCCGGGTTTGTTTTGAATATGAATATCATGCCCACTTTTGTATCGGTTGCCATAAATGTATTTGGTTTCAAACTCTACTTTTACTTCATTAGTAATGGGAATAAGGAAGTTAGCAAGATAAAATGAAAGTAAGGCAATAACCGATGCAGCCATTAAGTAGGGGTAAAGTAATCTTTTAAAGCTAATTCCACTGCTCAGGATTGCTACAATTTCAGTATTATAGGCAATTTTAGAAGTAAAGAAAATAACCGCAATAAAGGTGATCAGCGGGCTGAACATATTGGTAAAGAAAGGGATAAAGGTGGCGTAATAAGAAAAGACAATATCATAAAGCGGTGCTTGATTTGAGATAAAGTCATCAAGCCTTTCCGAAATGTCAAAGACTATCACAATCAGAATTATGAGTCCGATGGTTGTGAAAAAAGTCACTAAAAACTGCTTAATGATATACCAATCTATTATCTTCATGAATGGTTTTTAAGTTATTATTTGTAATAAATCTTAGGCTAATCGATATCGTTTTCCGGGCAGTGTTTTCACCAAACCTTTAAATTCGAGGTTAAGCAAAATGGCTGCTGTTTTAGACATGGATAATCCGCAATCGATACTGATTTCGTCAATTGAAATGTCTTCACTTGGCTTCATAACGTCCACCACCTTCCTATCATTGTCATCCAATTCAACAAAAAGTTGCTTTTGTGGTGCCTTAGCTTTATTGTCTTGCTCCCAGTTG
Source organism: Draconibacterium orientale (assembly GCA_020718275.1). Lineage (GTDB taxonomy): Bacteria > Bacteroidota > Bacteroidia > Bacteroidales > UBA1556 > UBA6267. Next base: position 38,695 of record DYSI01000009.1, on the reverse strand, counting down.
AGAATCCGTTTTATATCATCGGCCGACTGTACAAGTTGTGCTATATTTCGCTGTATTAATAGGTTACATCCTTGCGACAGTGGGTCAGTTGGACGCCCTGGAATGGCTAAAACATCACGATTATAGTTGAAAGCTAGATTTGCAGTAATCAGTGAGCCACCTCTTTCGCGCGATTCAACCACGAGGGTAGCATCTGCCATTCCTGCCACAATGCGATTTCGTTGGGGAAAATTTTCCCGTTCAGGGATGGTTCCTTTTCTAAATTCAGTTAAAATTCCACCTTGATGCATCATGCTATCAGCCAATTTGCGATGAACGGCTGGATAAATTCTGTCGAGCCCATGCCCCAGAACGCCAATGGTTGAAATACCATATTTGAGCGCTGATTTATGTGCACACGCATCGATTCCGTAAGCTAAACCACTCACAATAAGGGTGTCTGTATGGTTTAGATTGGCAATTATCTCATCGCAAATTTCTTGTGCTGATTGGCTTGGTTGTCGCGTGCCAACGATGGAAAGCACTTGACTATAATTGAAGGTGGATTCTCCTTTATAATATAATAAGATGGGGCTATCAGCACAGTGCTTGAGCCGATTTGGATAGGCATCGTCAAGGTAAAAAAAAGTTTTTATCTGTTGATCTGTAATGAATTTTAGCTCCGCTTCGGCTTCTTTCATCACCGAAATATGTTTTATCGAATGAATAGCATTATTACTTATGCCTGGAATTTTGCGTAAGTTTTGGATGCTTTCGGTAAAAACTGCTTCAACGCCACCACAATACGACACTAATCTACGCGCAGTAATGGCCCCAATTTCAGGGAGTAATGTCAAAGCAATTTGATAAATTAAGCTATCTTTCATCCAATTAAAAAACTATTTTTGAGATTGACCTATCATGTAGTATGGAGATCTTAGCTTTCATTGGAGTTATCTACTGGATTTTCGCTCGGATGGGTGTCGTAATACAAATATCTTTTGATTTTCTTAGTAGGCGTTTTAACGAAAGGTGCTTTCTGTTCAAAAATATCTCCCAATCGCGAAAATTTGCTCACTTCGGTATTAACATTTTGCCGGATTGAGGCTAATATTTTGCTGACTTCTTTTTCCATTTCTGAGGCTTTGTCTTTGAAATGCTGAAATTGCCTGTTGATTTCGTCATAATTGAGTTCCACGCGGGCAACAATTTTTCCACTCATTTCATAAACCAAGGATTCCAAAACCCATTCACTTTTATTGATAGCAGCTTCTATTTCCTCTGGAAAAATATTCTCACCACTTGGTCCTAAAATCATGTTTTTGATTCGACCTTTGATAAATAGAAAATTTTCTTTGTCGAATGTACCGGTATCACCAGTTTTGAAACCGCCATCTTCGGTAAAAACTAGCTTATTAGTTTCGTCGGCTTTGTAATAACCTTTCATGATATTAGGGCCGTAAGCTACCACTTCGCCTTCACCAGTGGTTGGATCCTGATTGATAAGCTTTAAAGTAACTCCCAAAACAGCAGGGCCAGTAGATCCTATTCTACCTCTACCAGGATGTGTGCCTGCAAGGAGTGGCGAAGTTTCTGTCAATCCGTATCCAATAGCGTAGGGGAATTTAGCTTCATAGAGGAAAATTTCTACTTCCTTGTCTAATTTAGCACCGCCGATTCCATAGAATTTAAGCGCACCTCCGAAAGTACTCATCAATCGTTTACCCGCAATTTTATGAAACAATCGACGCGTTGGACCAAATTTGTAGAGACGCTTTTTAAGTGGTGAACTGGTGAGTTCTGGTCGCACCTTCGATTTGTATATTTTTTCCATTATTAAAGGTACCGTCAACATAATGGTTGGTTTCACAATCTTTAATGCCGGCATAAGTACCGCAGCGGTTGGTGGTTTCTGAATGTAATTAATAGAAGCACCGCACATGATTGGAAAAATATTACCGAGCGTAAATTCAAGCGTATGCGACATCGGAAGAATGGATAAAAATCGGTCTTCTTCGGTGATGTTAAAGGTATCATATCCTTGAATTGCATTGGCAACCAAATTGCGATTGGTCAACATTACTCCTTTGGAAGTGCCAGTAGTTCCACTGGTATAAATGATGGAAGCTAAATCATCGGCTTTGACAATTGGAAGTTTAAAATTAGCAATTTCACTTTGGTTTTCAGTGCAGAATTTCTGAAAACTTACATCCTTAGTTTCTTCATTTTCTTTGAAATGATGAATCGAAAAGTCGACTAATGAAATCACCCTAAGGTCATTCAGGGCTTTGGTATTATAAAGTTTGCGAAAAAGTATGGGTGAAGAGAATAATAATTTTGACTCAGAATGTCGAAGAATATTATCAGCCTCGGTAGCCGAGAAGTCTGGTAAAATTGGAACCGCTACTGCGCCTAAACTGACAATCGCAAAATATGCAATGATCCAATTTGGACTATTATCGCTCCATACCGCTATTTTGTCATGATACTTTATTCCATGTTTTTGGAGATGGAATGATAGGGTTTTTACTTTGTTAGCAAATTCTGAATAGGTAATATAAGGTTCTCCTACAAAGGCAATTGCATTTCTCGTTGGGAATTTATTAGCAGTATTTTGTAAAAATAAAGATAAATTAAGCTCGTCTAATTGTTCTAATTGGTATGGGCTCATCCGGTTTATAAGGTTTGATTAGAATGCAAATATACTGTAAAATACTTGTACAATTTCATCTTGCGAAAAAGCTCATAAAGCTTAGATTGCTAAAATGCCTAGGGTATTATTAAATGCACTCTAAAATATGGATTGTATTTAGGCTGTATATTAAGTTTTGTGACCTTGATTTTAATTGAATAGTTCAATAGTTTTACTTTATTTTGCAGTTCACCAATTTAAATTTTTTCGCTAGGATGAAAATTGTTTTCGCCACCAATAATCAACATAAACTTTCGGAAGTAAGAGCCATTGTTTCCAGCCAATATGAAATATTAAGTCTTTCTGAGATTGGATGTTACGATGAAATTCCAGAAACAGCCGACACTTTGGACGGCAATGCACTGTTAAAAGCAAGATGGGTAAAAGATAAGTACGGTTTTGATTGTTTTGCTGACGATACTGGATTAGAAGTGACGGCTTTGGGTGGAGCTCCTGGTGTTTACTCTGCTCGATATGCTGGCGAGAAGGCAAATTATACCGATAATAATTTGAAATTGCTAGGAGAACTTAGCGGAAATACTAACAGAACTGCTACTTTTAGGACCGTTATCTGTTTGATAATGAAGGATAAAATCTATTATTTTGAAGGGAAAATTGCTGGGCACATTAGCACTGCCATGAAAGGAAATGAAGGCTTTGGCTATGATCCTCTATTTGTACCAGTGGGTTTTTCGGAATCCTTTGCTGAAATGGGAACTGCCTTAAAAAATACCTTAAGTCATCGCGCACTAGCAGTGAGTAAATTAGTTAAAATCCTTCAATGAAAATGCGAAAAATAGATCATAACACCAAGATTTTAGCCGTTTTGTTTACGGGAGTGCTAATGGGAGCATTGGATATTTCGATAGTAGGACCTGCCTTACCTTCAATTGAAGAAACTATCAAAATTGACCAACGACTCATCGGCTGGATTTTCTCCATTTATGTTTTATTTAATTTGATGGGAATTTCATTGTTTGCCAAACTCTCTGATTTATACGGCCGTAGACGAATTTATATCATTTCTGTTTTAATATTTGCACTAGGATCGCTATGGGTTTCTTTAGCACATTCCTTTGAGATGATTTTGGTTGGAAGAGCCATTCAAGGCTTTGGTTCTTCGGGTATATTTCCAGTGGCTAGCGCTACGGTTGGAGATGTTTTTCCACCTGAGAAAAGGGGCAGAGTGCTAGGTCTTATCGGGATGGTATTCGGAGTGGCTTTTATTATAGGACCAATACTTGCTGGAAGTTTGCTTAGCTTTTTTAGTTGGAACTCATTGTTTATTATCAATATCCCTATTTCTTTACTCGTAATTTTGGCCGCAATAAAATATTTGCCTAATGAGCGTATTGTTTCAGAGAAAAAAATTGACTGGCTGGGGATTGCTTTATTAGCTAGTTTGCTTTCGTCCTTTGCATTTGGTCTGAATCAGATAGATGAAAAAAATATTTATATAAGTATTACTAATCCAATGGTTTATGGATTTATGGCGCTATCAATTTTGCTTTTTCCATGGTTTATTTATACTGAGAAACGGGCTATATCACCAATCTTAAAGGTTAATATGTTCTACAATCGACAAATTAGATTGGTGGGACTTATCGCTTTTGGCACTGGATTAATACAAGCCTCATTCGTATTTTTTCCGGCTTATGCCGTAAACGCTTTTGCCGTAGCAGTCAGTACGGCAAGTTTTATGCTCGTGCCTATTGTTTTAGCCACAGCCATTGGCTCACCTATTTTTGGAAGAATGCTCGACCATTACGGGTCAAGACTAATAATCTTGATTGGAATTTTTTTGATGGTGATGGGATTCCTACTAATTTCCATTTATATCGATTCAAAAATCATTTTCTATATTGCGGGATTGTTTATAGGTCTTGGATTATCAGTGCTTTCTGGAAGTTCGCTGCGATACATCATGCTGAATGAGGTAAATGCCGCTGATCGTGCTTTGACACAGGGAATGGTAACTATTTTCACTTCTGTCGGGCAGCTTACGGGTGGTGCTTTTATCGGAATGCTCTTGGTAAATGCCAATCATTTGGAAGCCTTCTCACGTCTTTTTCTGATCTTGGCAATCACGAATATTATCATGTTTATCTTGTCGTTCCGACTAAAGAGTAGGCGCGTTGAACAAGAAACTTACGTCAAAAAGTAAATATCAGTTTGAATTTTTTGATGTTTGTCTATACGCTTGTTAACGAAGTATTTATTCTGATAGTTTTTCAATATCAAAAATTTCATGACGGTCGTATACATCCCAATATTTTATGGCAACATCTTCGATGTAATGCCAATATTCATCTGACATTCCATAATTTTTTATTCCAATTTTTATGTCTTCTTGCATTTGATGGGCAATATTTTCCTTTAAAGTCATTTTGATAATTTGATTATTGCATTCAAAAATGAGGGTTGGAATATTCAACACCGTATCAGCAATCGTTATTAAACCTTGTCCAATAGTGGCTCCACTGCTAATTTGTACGCCATCATTCAAGCAACTCAAGGGTGGCTTAGTTCCTGTATAGCTAGTTGCTTTTATATTGTTAACTCCCACATGAAAAAATTCTAAGGCGCGAATGCCCATTTTTGCGCCAATGATAGAGTATATCCCTGTGTGGCCATGTATTTCATTGGTCATTGTAATGGCTTTCCATTCTACCTCTCCATATTTGCTAATGGTTGTTTTTATGATTTCGGCATAATCACTTTGATATAGATTGCTGTCAATTGGAAAATACTTGAAAACACGGTTATATATAGCAGTATTTGGCGTTAGTATTTCAGTAATATGTTGATAGATAGTGCTGGAGGAAATAGTTTGATTAACAGTTATATAGCTAATATTCTTAAGGGTTTTAGCGCTAAAATAAGTCTGGTGATACTAGCCATATCGGAACAAGATCATCCCACAGTTGCATGTGGTTCTGTTTTTACTTTTTCGAACACAGATGATTGTTGGTGAACATCTTAGAGATGACTTGCATACATTGAATTAGTTGATTTCAAAATAGCCAAATATTCTTGGTTACAAATTAAATCGTGTCGGTCGTTTGATACTATTTGCTATGGAATATTCGATTTCTGAAAAAAAGAAAAACTTGCGGTATCAATTAAATAATTAAAACAAGTATTTTGTTCACTAGCATTGTACCATATTATTCGGTCAACTTTTTGAGCAATCGAAGGATTGTTTTTAAACCAATCGGCATAGGTTTTTAGTGATCCTAAGGCGATTAGCGTTATTTTATGCAGATAATTTGCCGAAACACTGTTTAACAATTCAATGGAATTTTTAGCAAATCGAACTTTTGTATATTCATTTCCCCATTGGATTCCTTCTGCATATCTATTCCACGAAGGGTATGGATAATCAATGGTGTTACTTCTGTCAATTGGGAATCCATTATGATAATACTGAGCAAGGAGAGAGTTTACTTTCATTGCCCCTGATGACGGCGACAATGTTCCTTGCGAACATGTAATTGCTAAAACTTGTAAATCATTCATAGCTAATAACATAGAAATTGTGCGCATATCGTCAATTGCGCCATCATGGTCGATAATTACATGATATTTTGTCTTACCGGAATCAGTAAAAACGAAACTTTAGTTAATAAAGAAGATGTAAAAAAGTAAGGTGAAAATTTTTTTCGTTTTTTGTTGAAGATTAAGTTAAGAAGTCCATTTTGGACGAAAATTGTGCTAAAATTATTTTTTCTATTTCTGAAGGGCTATGCCATTGGTATTCATCGAAACGTTTAAACCAAGTAAACTGCCTTTTAGCGTATCTCCTGCTGTGTGTTTTAATATCAATAATGGCTTGATCTAAGCTGATTTTACCTTCCATAAATGAGAATAACTCTTTGTATCCTACCGTATTAAGTGCATTAAGACTTCGGTATTCGAATAACTTTTTGGCTTCGTCTATCAAGCCGTTTTCAATCATTTGATCTACTCTAGCATCAATTCTTTTGTAAAGGGAACTACGTTCGGGCTCGATAAAAAAATATTGAATTTCAAAATCTCTGATTTTTTTAGACTGGGTGCGTTGCGAACTATAGGTTTTGCCGGTGGCATAAATAACTTCCAGTGCCCGTTGCAAGCGTTTAGGATTCTTGGAGTCTACTACACTATAAAAGTCAGGGTCAAGTCGTTTTACCTCCTCTTGTAAAAAAGTGATTCCTTGTTTCTCGAATTCGGCAATCAAATTAGCACGGATGTTTTCGTCAGCATTTGGCAAATCATCAATCCCGTGGCAAAGCGCATCGATGTACATGCCTGAGCCACCAACTGCAATTGCAATTGATTTATTCTTAAATAATTGATTTAATTTTTCCAAAGCTTGCTGCTCGTACAAGGACACATTATAATAATCATGGATGGAAAGATTTCCGATAAAATGATGAGGCGCAGCTAAAAGTTCTTCCTCGCTGGGTGCAGCGGTTCCAATTTTCATTTCGCGATAGAATTGCCGCGAATCGGTGGAGATTATTTCAGTTTGAAAAAATTGGGCAAGACGTATGGCTAAAGCAGTTTTGCCGCTTGCCGTGGGACCTGCAATTACAATAAGTTGCCGTTTTGACTTGTTCATGCAATTTCTATTTTTAACCCATCATAGGCAAACTGCACATGAGGTGGTAGGAGTTTACTGGCTTCTCGCTCAAAACCCATTAAATGACTAATATGCGTTAGAAAAGCTTTTTGTGGATTTACTCTTTCAATAAATTGTAGCGCTTCTTCCAAATTAAAATGTGAAATATGTTTTTTTAATCGTAAAGCATTTACTACTAAGTATTTAGTTCCTTTCAAAAGCGCGAAAGAACTTTCTGGAACATAATTAGTATCTGTGATATAGGTAAAATCTCCAATCCTAAAGCCTAGTACAGGCAAGCGAAAATGTAATAATGGAACTGGAGTTATGCGTGTTTTTCCGATGAAAAAATCGTTGTTGGTGATGAGTTGTAAATCAAAATCAGGGACGCCAGGGTATTTGTCATCCGCAAAGGCATACGAAAATTCTGAACGAATGGAGGTGGCTGCCAATTCATCTGCAAAAACTGGCATGGCTTTTTTTTGTAAAAAATTAAAAGCCCGCACATCGTCCATTCCACCCACATGATCTTTATGCCCATGAGTTACTATGATGGCGTCTAGCCGTTTAACATTTTCTCTAAGCATTTGTTGCCGAAAGTCAGGTCCTGCATCGATGGTGAAAATTTCATTTCCAGTTTCAATCAAAACAGCGCTTCGCAAACGTTTATCATGCGAATCTTCACTTTGGCACACCTCGCAAGGACATGCAATCACAGGAACTCCTTGAGAGGTTCCAGTACCTAAAAAAGTAATTTTCATAAGGCATTAATTGTGCTGCAAAGGTACTTAAATCAATCTAAAAATGGGGAAGCTTATCAAAATCCTCTATGCTAAAATATTTTTTTTTCGTTGAGTTGAGGCATCCATTTAGTAATTTTCTCGACTATGGTTTACAATCTAAAAATCATACTTTATTTATATATTCTAATTTCAAAAATTTACTACTTTTACTTTTTATACAATTCTTGTTTTTGTATACACTAATTTTCTTCTACAAGGAAAAAAATAAATTTGAGTGTTTGATTTATGAAAATAATGATATTTGTAAAATATTGATAAACAATTAATTAAAAACCAATTGATCGTTTGACTCAAGGGTCAAACTAGAAAAGCCCAAAAATAGAAAACTATGCGAATAATCTTTATAACGCTAATATTTCTAATAAATTCAGTTATATTAAATGCCCAAAGCGTGAAATATAGTAATGAATTTTTATCGATTGGCGTAGGCGCCCGTGCATTGGGTATGTCAAATTCTGTGGTTGCTAGCAATCAGGATGTTTATTCTGGCTATTGGAATCCATCAACTTTATTGGGGATAAAAACCAAGCGGGAAGTGGCCTTGATGCACTCAGAATATTTTGCAGGAATCGCAAAATACGACTATGGATCCATGGCCGCAAAATTCAGCGAGAAAAGTGCAGGTGCTTTATCGTTAATCCGTTTTGGGGTCGATAATATTCCTAATACTTCTGAACTGATTGACGGACAGGGAAATATAAATTATGATAAAGTAACTAGCTTTAGTGCGATTGATATAGCTGTTTTACTTTCTTATGCACATTCTACCTCCATCAAAGGACTAAATTTGGGTGGTAATGTCAAGATAATCCGTCGCAAAGTTGGCGATTTCGGATCTTCTTGGGGCTTCGGTATCGATTTAGCTGCTCAATATACGCTAAAATCATGGCAGTTTGGTTTGATGCTTCGCGATGTCTCCACCACTTTCAATGCTTGGAGTTATCAACTAGATGATGAGATGAAAGCGGTTTATGCCCTCACTGGAAATACCATCCCCAAAAATAGCACTGAGCTGACTTTGCCAAAAGCAATTTTTGCCGTAGGAAAGAACTTTTCTTTTGGAGATCAATTTAGCTTACTCACCGAATTAGATATGGACGTAAGCACCGATGGAATGCGCAACGTTTTGATAAATTCTGGAACCTTGAGTGTGGATCCGCATCTTGGTTTAGAAGTAGATTTTAAGAAAATAGTTTTTCTTAGGGCTGGCGTTGGTAATGTTCAAAAGGAAAGCATGCCAGATGACGTTAAACGTTTTACTTTTCAACCAAATATTGGTCTTGGTATTCAAATTAAACAAGTATTCAGTATTGACTATGCCTTTACAGATATTGGAAATCAGTCGATTGCACTTTATTCCAATGTTTTTAGCTTGAAATATAGTTTTAATATTAAAAAAAGTAAGGAGGAATAATCTATGTTTCGAAATATTATCTTAAGCTTCATCTTTGTCTTGAACAGTTTTTGGCTGCTTGCCCAAGTTGGAAGTAACTCTTGGATTAAATACAATCAGTATTATTATAAAATTCCTGTGGTAGAGACGGGGGTCTATCGTATTTCATACAATAGCCTTTTAAATGCTGGAGTTCCTTTGCAAAGTATTAATCACCCTCGAAATATGCAAATTTTTGGAAGAGGGGAGCAGCTTCATATTTACGTTAACAATGAATTGAGCGGAACTTTTGGAGTAAATGATTATATTGAATTTTATGCAGAAAAAAATGATGGTTGGTATGATTCAGCCTTATATGTAAGTCCTGATCATCAGCCAAATACAGCGTATAGTTTGTTTACAGATACCGCCTTTTATTACTTTACTTGGAATAATTTACTTACTAATAATCGTGCAACGGTAAGCACAGATGTCAATTATTCGGCTTATACTGCTTCCAACTATTTCACCTACGATGCACGCCAATATTTCAATTATGAATATATTGACGGGGTAAAAATAAACGTCAATAGCGATTATGTACCAGATCCTTCATATGCTGATGGCGAAGGATTTTATGATTATGTAATTAGCCTTGGCACTAGCCGAACTCGTAGTTTAACCACTAAAAATGCTTATGCCAACGGACCACTGGCGCAGGTATATTTTGAGGTAATGAGCAATTCGTATTTCGTAAACGGTTCTCAGGCAGATCACCACTTATTGGCTCAAGTTGCTGGGCTTACTTTTGATTCCATTTACACAGGTTATCAACGTCTTATATTTCACCAAGCAGTCAATACCAGCGCTTTGTCTTCAACTAATACTGATTTTGTATTTAGTTCAGTAAATGATTTAGGAAGTGGAGCAGATCGATTTGCAGTACCTTATTTGCGAATTGTATATCCACATACTCCTGATTTGGAAGGACGTAACGAATTTTTTATGCTGATTAATGATGCAAGCAATCAAACTAAGTCTTATTTTAATTTCAGTAATTTTAATGGGGGTACTAATCCAACTTTATGGGATATCGATCAGCATCTAAGAATTAAGGTTACTAAAAATGGTACTAATTATCAGGCTCTTATACCGAATGGAGGAGGTGTAAAACGTTGTTATTTAGGTGCAGAGTCTAAAATTAAAAATGTAACTAGTTTGAAAAAGGTTACTCCTAGTGGTAAATTTACAAACTACCTCAATCAAAATCCAAATGCAGATTATATCATTATTACGCATCCAAGTTTAATGGGTTCTGGGGGGGCTTATGCCACAGCTACGGATTATGCTGCCTATCGTAATACAATGGGAAGCAATACATTATTAGTAAATATTGAAGAATTATACGATCAATTTTCGTATGGAATTCATAAAAACCCGATGGCTATTCGCAATTTTGTAAAAGCTTTGGGGGTTATTTATGGCTATGATCAGTTTGAAGGATTATTTATAATTGGGAAGGCTTATCGTGCTAGGGATTATCGCAAAAATTCCACCCTTTTCGCAGGAACGCTCGTACCTACCATGGGCAATCCACCTTCGGATGTTCAACTTATAAGCGGATTGATTGATACTTTATTTCAGCCTGCAATTCCAATTGGTCGATTGAGTGCAATGAATCTAGACCATGTGGATTTGTATCTCGAAAAAATCATGTTGCACGAAGACCGTAATCAGTTTCCATATGACCAATGGATGAAGCGAATCCTGCATTTTAGTGGCGGCAGTACCAGTTTTGAGCAATCATTGTTTTCTATTTTTCTTAACAATTATGCTGACATTGCTAGCGATACTTCTTTTGGTGCCGAGGTATATACTTTTTATAAAACTACCTCAGACCCAATTCAAATTAACTTAAGTGAAAAAATTAAAGAATATGTTAATCACGGCGTTAGCTTGATGACTTTCTTCGGACATGCAGCAGGAATAGGTTTCGATATTAGTATTGATAATCCGGAAGAATATGACAATTATGGAAAATATCCTGTTTTAGTTGCTAATAGCTGTTTTGCGGGCGATATTTTTCAATACACAGGAACGAGCTCGGCTAATTCATCCGAAGAGTTTGTACTCATACGGGATAAAGGTATGATTGCTTATATTGCCTCTGTTACCCCAGCTTACCCTTCCTTATTGAATACGTATTCAAGTCAGTTTTACCAAGGTTTTTCATCAAGGTATTATGGCGAAAGTGTAGGGAAAATTATTCAACAATCCATCAAGGATATTCAATTTCCAAGTGCAGGAATCAAAGAGCTATGTTTGGAAATGACTTTGCATGGCGATCCACTGCTCCACATAAACGCTGCTCCAAAACCTGATTTTTCCATTGAAGCTCAAAATGTTTTTTATACTCCTAGCTTAGTTTCTACCGCCGTGGATAGCTTTGATTTCAATTTTGTAATCAATAATGTGGGTATGGCAGTTAGAGATAGTTTATTAATCGATGTGAAACGTTCCTATCCTAATAAAGATAGCGTTGATTTGTATTCATATATGATTCCTGCGCCTTATTTTAGAGATACAATCTCCATTAAAATGCCCGTAGATCGTTCGTATGGTATTGGAAATAATGATATTGTGGTCACAATTGATGGCTACAATCTTATTAATGAATTAAGTGAAAGCAATAATAATTTGGTAATCAGTTTAAATATCAAAGCGGCAGATCTTACACCAGTTTACCCACCTGAATTTGCTATTGTGCCTTCGGCTACTATTACTCTCAAAGCATCTACTTATTACCCTTTTTCTACAATAAATGATTATGTATTTGAATTGGATACCACGGATCATTTTAATTCGCCTGCAAAACTTAGTTATCAGTTTCAAAGTAGTGGTGGCGTGCTAAGTTGGACTCCGCCTATTGTTTTGCAAGATAGTATGGTTTATTATTGGCGAGTGAGTTTAGATTCTAATGCACAACATGATTATAATTGGAGAAACAGCTCATTTCGTTATGTAAATTCTCAGCAAGGTTGGTCACAATCACATTTTCTACAATTTAAGAACAATGAATATCAACTAACGAAATACATTGAAGATCAAAGAACTTTTGCTTTTGTAAACGATATAAAACAAATTATTGCGCAAACTGGTACTTATCCCTTGGTACCGGGCACTGAAATATATTTACGACTCAACAACAGTATATTTGGTGCATGGTCTTGTATTCCTTTTAATGTCGGAGGAATGAAATATTATATTTTTAATCCAGTTTCTGCTGAATTATTATGGTCTAATAGCTATGGTTGGAGTTTTGGTCAATTTGGAAATATTCACTGTACTGGTTATAATTTTCCATGCATCGAATTTCCAACTGGCACAAGCGATTTGAATCCATTCGGGATTCCATCCGTTATTCAAGATACTACTTGGTTTAGGCGTGCGGCCACATTTTTAGGCCAAATTCCTGATGGAAGCATGGTATTGGCCATGAGCTATTGCGATGCCCATCCTCAAAGTTGGCCTGAATATTTGTACAAAGCTTTTGATACTATTGGAAGTGCCTATATTCGGAATATTCCAAACGCAACGCCATTTATTATATATGGTCAAAAAGGATCTATGGGTGGTGCTCATGAGGTTATCTCAACAAACCCTAGCACATTGCTGCAGATGAAAGATAGTATCATAACCAATTGGAACGAGGGTTTGATTAAATCACCCATGATTGGACCATCCCGAAAATGGTCTTCATTGCATTGGAAACAGCATACTTTAGACGATATGAGTAAAGGAAGTGTTGATTCTGTATGTCTACAACTAATTGGTTATAAAGCTGATGGAACAAGTCAGGTCATTATCGATGGCATTCCACCTGATAGCAGTGATATTTATTCGCTGAATGATAGGATGGATGCAGCGGTTTATCCTTATTGTAAATTAGTTTGTTATATGCGCGATGATTCGGCTCGCACCCCTGCTTATCTCGATGAATGGTCGATTATTTACCAAAGCGTGCCTGAAGCGGCTATTGACCCCATTAGTTTATTCAATTTCTATGCGGATACTGTATTGCAAGGAGATAGCGTGCGTTTAAATATTGCCTATCGAAATCTTAGCAATAGTAATTTTGATAGCCTGTTGGTGCGAACTTGGGTAAAGACTAATAGCGGGGAAATAATCCCGCTAAATGAACGGCGAATTTCGCCATTGCTGGCAAACTCAGTTTTAAATGATACAATTGAACTTGCAACGATGAATTTACTTGGTCAATGTTTTCTTTACCTAGAAATAAACCCAATCAATAATATTACTGGCGTTTATGACCAATTGGAGATAACACATTCTAATAATACGGGTGATATCCCTTTCTTTGTTGAACGCGATCTTGAAAATCCACTTCTGGAAGTCACCTTCGACGGGATTCATATTCTCAATGGTGATATTGTTTCGGCTCGACCTGAAATTACCATCGGTTTAAGAGATGAAAACAAATTTAAAGCTATCAACGATACTTCACTTTTTAAGGTTCGCATCAAGAAAAGCGAAATGATCAATTATACGGATGTCTATTTTAAAGACGCCAATTTATTAGAGTTTATTCCAGCCAATTTACCCGATAATAGTGCTCAAGTAGTTTATCGCCCACAATTGGAAGATGGTGAATATGAACTACTTGTTTATGCCAATGATGCATCTAGTAATAAATCAGGCGAAAATGGATACAAAATTGACTTTGTAATAATCAATAAATCCACCATAACAAATATGCTAAATTGGCCAAACCCATTTACTGATAAAACTCATTTTGTTTTTACCTTAACTGGTTCTAGTGTGCCTGATTATCTTAAAATACAAGTACTTACAGTAAGTGGTAAATTGGTTCGAGAAATTGATATGAACGAATTAGGACCCTTGCATATTGGTAGAAATATCACTGAGTACGCTTGGGATGGTCGAGATGAATACGGTGATTTATTGGCAAATGGGGTTTATCTTTATCGAGTGGTTACACGTCTCAATGGCGAAAGCATTGAGCATCGAGAATCAGGTGCTGATCAGTATTTTAAGAAAAGTTTCGGTAAAATGTATTTGATGCGATAAGGTGAACAAATCATTATTGACCACAATTTTGAATACAAAATATAGTAGTAACACTTACTCTATACTATTCCTTATCTCGATTTGGCTTCTAATGCAAATCTCACTCTTTGCCAATCTTGGCTTTGTAACTCAGTTTGAAGGGCTAAAATATATTGATGATGCCAATCAATGGCTTGCGTTACAAAGCCTGAATCACTTAAGGATTTTTTATTCTGCTTATTCTCTTTTACTGGCTCTTTTGTTTTTTTTAGGATTTGGAAGCAAAGCTATGCTTTTTATACATTTGATATTTAATGCTATAGCTACCATTAGGTTTTATCAGCTCTCATTTATTCTCAGTAAAAACAAGATTGTTGCCGCATTGAGCACGCTACTTTTGATAGGAAGTGTACAAACTCAGATGTGGAATTTCTATCTTGGAACCGAAGCACTTTTCACCGCTTTTCTTATTTTCTATACCTACCAGCTCCTCATTTATGGCTTTGATTCTTGGTCTAATAATTTGATTTTAAGTATTTTATTCCTAATAATATCATTTATTCGACCCAATGGAGTGCTGGTAGTTGTTCCTACACTTCTTTATTTTGCACTTGTCAATCATCAGCAATGGAGATTGAAGCTGTTGTTAAACCCGATTTGGCTAACCTTCGCATTTGTACTTGTAATTAATTGGATATTTAATCGCGGTCATTTTTCGGAATATGTTGGGATTGCTCTAAAGCATAATTGGGTTATTTGGGGCTATAACGAACCTATTGGAGCCCTCAATGCAAACAGTAATTCCGTAATTCATATATGGCTAGTGCGAGCTCTTTATTACTTTTCAATGTTTCGTCCGTATTATTCCACTGCTCATAATCTCTTGATAATGACGTTTTATCCTATTTATCTACTGATTATACTCGGACTTTTCAATCGTCAGCAGATCAATCGCCATAGGTATTGGTTTATTTTGTCTATAATATTGATTATGAGTGGTTTTTCGATAATTAGTTTTTTAGAATGGCATGGGCGATTTATTGCGCCTATTTTACCATTTATGGTGTTGATGGCCAATAATGGTATAACTTACTTAGTTGATTATTGGAATGGACTAAAGACACGCCTCAAGATCTAATCTATCATTCTTCAAGCTCATAGAGGCTAATCCATGATAAACCAGAATTTCGATGAAAGCGTACTTTATTTTTTAAATTAGGTGGGTTATGACTTCCTAATTCTAGATGATTAAAGATGTTTGAATACATAATTAGATCTCCTTTTTGAGCTTTATCTTTTTTGAAGTCCGAAAATTTCAAATCGTAATAATCATTTAAGTAGAGCATTTTGAAGTTTTTGTGGAGCGGAAAACTAGCTTTTATTTGACTTGATTCAATTTTATTTTCAAGGATGTAATCAAGTAGCACTTTTTGATGGTCGAAATAGGCTATTACCTTTAAGCTCGAATCCCAAGCATTGGAGTATGGGTATTGCTTGACGCTAAAATTGGATTGAAACAATAAGGCCATTACCAGAAAACCGAGCGAAAATCGATGCCATTGTTTGGGCGTTTTGGAAATTATTAGGCTGAGTGCAAGAAGTAGAAATGGATATAAATTCATAAAATATCTTGGTCCTGTTGGATAGGCCATAGGGGTGAAAAGCAAACCAAATGGTAGAATACCGATTAAGCCCAAAATCAATATTTTGAAAAATGAAGGTTCAAGCTTAGGCTGCTCCAATCGCCATAATAATATGGCTAAAGTACTGCCAATTAATATTATCCATGCGTGACCATTGTCGAGTATGGCTTGCAATTCAAAAGCACCATTCTTCAAAATCCATAAAATATTTTGCACACCATGGATGTTTTCGTTTCCACTACTAACGGCAAACCAGCCACTTATCGAGCGATGCAGCATTAGCCAAGCTGCAAAAACGATCATCGATGGTAAATACCAAAGCGATGTTTTAAAAATATCCTTTAGTCTGAAACTTTTTTGAAGATATAAATCGATCAAAAAGATCGAAATTACCAAGGTGAAGCCGCGTAAATTAAGCAAAGGAATTAGGACGATACTTAATAATAATATCCATGATTGCTTTTTAACAAGGCTATTAATAGCTAATAAATATAAGAATATCAGTATGATATCGTAACCCATTAAGATGCTTTGGGTACAAAAGACTGGATCGAAGAACAAAAAAAGCAATGCAAAAACCGCAGCTTGTTTTTGTACAAACTGAATACTCAAGCGATAAAATTGGTAGGCTAATCCAAGTATAAAAGGTAAAAAAGCGAGGTGCGAAATCCATAATTGTTTCCCAAAAACGGTCCAAATAAGGGCAAAATAGCTGCTGTATAATGGTGGTGTACCATTGTCATTTCCAGATTCAACAATACTGCTAAACTGCTGGTAGTAAATATGGTGAGCTACTGAGGAGATATAGCTCATGTCCCAAAAAAATGGAATAGGAAAGGTGAAGAAATTGAGTACTATTAATAGTACTAAGAAGCTATAAAAGGCGATATGATTTTTTATCGGCAGCAAGAAAAATAAAGTTTAAAGTAAACGAATGCCATGTTCTTCGATATCGATAAGTTGCTGTTTATACAAAACACCAATAGCTTTTTTAAAGGCTTTTTTACTGATTCCAAAAGTTTCTCTAATTTCGTCAGCGCTACTGTCGTCATTGAGTCCTATAAACTCCTCTTGTTGTAGTGCTTTTAATATTTTATCACTCACTTCATCAATCGATTTAAAACCTAACTTAGTTAAGCTCAAATCGATTTTATCATCTTCTCTGTTTTTGGCTATGTAGGCTTTGCGCTGGTCACCAATTTTTATTTTCTCAAAAATTTGATTTTCGTACAATAAACCCCAATGCTGCTTATTGATGATTGCTTTGTAACCGAGTGGAGTTTTGTTGGTGATAATAATGTTTACCTCTTCGCCATATTTGTAGTTTGGCGGTGCAATTGGCATAAATTGATTTAATCGGGTTGAGCCTGCAATTCGCTGACTTTCAGTGTCAATATACGCGAAGACAACATAAATACGTCCTACTTCCATCTTTTGTTGTTGCTCAATGAAAGGCACAAATAGATCTTTGGTTAATCCCCAATTGCAAAATGCGCCGTAATTATTGACCGCTACTACTTCAAGTGCTGCAAAATCACCCACTTCAATCAAAGGTTTCTCGGTAGTAGCTATGATTCTGTCTTCCGAATCAGTATAGAGAAAAACCTCTACTAAGTCTCCAATAGTTGCATTTTCAGGCATATATCTAATTGGTAATAGTATTTCCCCTAAATTTTTTCCATCGAGATAACAACCAAAATCAACCAAATGGTCAATACTCAATTTTTGTGTTTTACCTAATTTTATATCAATCTCTTCCATGATTTTCTTATGATAATTTATCTGTTTTGTAATGAATGCTGAATTTCCAATAGTTTTCAAAACTTCTGATAGCATTGTGGCAAAGATAGCAGATTCTTTGATTTTAAGGGAGTTCTAAATATTGTATTTTCAAATTCAATGGGTGTAAAATGGTCACGTTTGAATGGAATTGTAGAATATTAAATTCTTGAAATTAAGCGCTTTGAAGAGTTCTGTATTTTGCCTAATTCTTCAAAGTCAATAAAACCACGTTTTCGACATGATGAGTTTGTGGAAACATGTCAACTGGCTGAATAGCAGTTACTTGGTATTGTTCGCTCAGCAATTCCAAATCACGGGCTTGCGTTGCGCTATTACAGCTTACATAAACAATTCGGTTAGCGCGAACACGATTCAGTAGTTCAACTACTTTTTGATGCATTCCAGAGCGAGGCGGGTCGGTAATAATCACATCTGGTTTGCCATGAGTTGCAATAAATTGATCATCAAGTACTTTCACCATATCACCTGCAAAGAAACGGGTGTTTTCAATTTTATTAATTCTTGAATTCATTTTGGCGTCCTCGATAGCCTCCTCCACATATTCAATTCCTATGACTAATTTGGCTTTGGCGGCCACAAAATTAGCAATGGTGCCAGTGCCGGTATAGAGATCGTAAACCAATTCATGTCCTGATAATCCAGCAAAATTTCGTGCTACCTTGTATAATTCGTATGCCTGCACATTATTGGTTTGGTAAAATGATTTGGGACCAACTTTAAATTGAAGTCCTTCCATTTCTTCCATCAAATGATCCTTGCCTGCATAGCATATTACTTCTTGATCGGTAATGGTATCATTAGCTTTTTCGTTGATGATGTACATCAGCGAACTTATTTGTGGAAACTCTTTGATGATAAAAGCAAGTAATGCTTCTCTATCTTCTTGATTTTCAAAGAAAAAAACAACAATCACCATTATTTCGCCAGTAGACGAAAGTCTAATAATTAGATTTCGCAAAAAGCCATTTTGCTTTTTAATATCGAAATAGCTAAGCTTATGCGCATCAGCATATTGCTTAATAGCCAAACGAATTTCATTACTAGGGGAAGCTTGCAGATAGCAATGTTCGATATTGAGTACCCGGTCAAAAAGGCCAGGAATATGAAAACCTAAAGCATTCATATTTCGGTTTTCGTAAGCTGAATTTTTATCGAAATCGGTCAACCAAGCCATATTAGAAAAGGTAAATTCCATTTTATTGCGATAATAAAACTCTTGGTTTGCACCTAAAATAGGTTGCATCTGCTGAGTGTTTATTTTACCAATTCGCTCCAAATGATCTTTAACTTGTTGATGCTTATTGGTTAATTGTTGCGAATAGGGTAGGTGTTGCCATTTGCAACCCCCACAAATGGTAAAATGTTGACAAGCAGGGCTTATTCGTTGTTCGGAGGCTTTATGCATTTTGACAATCTTAGCTTCCAAATAGGATTTTTTCTTTTTATTAACTTGTAAATCAACTATATCGCCAGGTGCAGCCCATGGAACAAAAATTACTTTCCCATCTATTTTGGCAATTGACTTGCCCTCTGCAGAGGCTGCGATAATTTCAATGTTTTGATACAAAGGTAATTCTTGTCTTCTTCCCATATTTCTTTTGTTTGGGCAAAGATATATGTTTTGCAGTCCCAAAATGCTTCATTTTATTCTAGGAGCGATTGCTAATATTTCATTAGCTTTGTTTCTCAATAATTCATCATTTGAATCATCACGACGACCATAAGAAATTTTACACCCTGAGCCAATTACTTGAGAGTATTAGCGCTGTGATTAATCGTACCTATGCTAATAGTTATTGGATTAAAGCTGAAATGATTAAGCTGAATTATTATCCTCATAGTAAGCATTGTTATCCCGACTTAGTTGAAAAATCAGCCACTGGAATCAAAGCTCAAATTAGGGCAACCCTTTGGGCTGGCACTTACGAACGATTAAATAAAAATTTTGAATCCAAGACGGGACGACCCCTTAGTGATGGGATGAATATTTTATTTTTAGCCAAAGTGCGCCATGATCCTTTGTATGGTTTAACTTTGAATATCGAGGATATTGATGCAGATTTTGAGCTTGGTCAATTGCTAAAGGCAAAGATGGATTGCATTCTTCAGTTGAAAAAGGCTAACTTATTTACGCTCAATAAACGTTTAGAATTTCCCCTTTTACCGCAGCGTATTGCCATTATTTCAGTTCAAACTAGCAAGGGATTTCAGGATTTTATTAGTATTTTGAAAAATAATTCGAGGGGCTATAGATTTTATTATCAGTTATTTCCAGCCTTGTTGCAGGGCGATGCCGCGGTTGATGCAATACTCGAGCAGTTGCAAAATATTGCTTTGAATAGCCACCAATTTGATTTGGTGACTATTATCAGGGGCGGAGGGGGTGATGTGGGCTTAAGTTGCTATGATAATTATGATTTAGCCGCTGCCATTGCTCAATTTCCTTTGCCTGTCTTGAGTGGTATCGGTCACGCGGCTAACGAAACAGTAGTGGAAATGGTGGCTCATTATAATCCAATAACGCCCACTGATTTAGCTTATTTTCTTCAACAAAAATTTGATAATAACGCCGTTAAACTTATGGAATTGACCAATCAGCTTCGGCATTTGGTGAATAGTAGCATAAGCAGCGAACAAACCTTACTGTCACATTTTGCCCAAAAGATAAAAAACCGAACTAATTATGTTTGGCAAGGGAATTACAGAAAGCTCCAAGCACAGCAGCAATTTTTTAGTCAATATTCCGCCTATCGTTTAAAAACCCAAAGGACTGCTTTATCCCAGATTTCTAGACAGCTTCGGCTGAGCTCCAAGCAAATTATAGATGAAAAAATTAGTCGCTTAGCATTTCTGGATAGTATTCGACTGCCTAAGATTCATTATTTTTTGAACGAAAATTATCGCAGATTGAACCATTTGTCTGATAAAGTAGAATTATTACGAACTGAAAACTTGCTTAAAAGAGGCTTTAGTATAAGTCTAATAAATGGAAAATCAATTAGTAACACCAATCAAGTAAAAATTGGCGATCAGATAATCACTAGATTTTACAATGGAGAAATAAGTAGTACTATTAACAAAATATCAAATTATGAACAAAACAACGATGAATTACCAGGAAGCACTCGCTGAATTAGAAGCGCTGGTTCTTGAAATGGAACATGGTGAAATAGCAGTGGATGAATTATCTGAAAAGATAAAACGTTCGGCTTTCTTGCTTCGATTTTGCAAGGCTAAACTCAAAAGTACTGAGGAAGAAGTGGAGAAAATTCTTCTCGAAATGGATGATAATAACTAGTGGAATGCAGTGCCTTTTTCAATGAAGATTAAAATATACTAATGGTTTAATACTAATCGAATTATCGATGTATTTAGAAGGATTTATTCATTCATTGCAATCATTTTTATGTTAGTTTTGCGGTCTTAATTTTCTTTTACTGATTTATGATAAGCGACTTAATTTTAAGCCTTTTTGCATTTTACTTTTATGCCAAGCATAGAATCATTAGTCCATACTGGGGAAATTTTTTTCTTTTTATGGCGCTATCAGCCATCATAGGAAGTATGTACCATGGTGCTACTGAACTAGGTGAATTAGTGCGTTTTACCTCCTGGGGTATGGTTTCTGTTTCGCTAATTTTTGGTCTTATGGCGGTCTACAAAAACCTAAATTCTAAATATCTTAATTGGTTTTTTATTATTAAATCCACAATATTTCTCTTTTTATCAATACATTACTCAGTTTTTTATTTTATCGTGATTGATACTGCTGTGAGTTTATTAGGTTTTGTTGCTCTCGGTGATTGGCTTTACTTAAAGTCGAATTCTAAATGGATTACTTATGGAATTTTGCTTTCTTTAGTGTCGGTTCTGTTTATTGTTTTAAAATTTAGTTTCGACCCTAACTATTTAAGCACCAATGATATAGGTCATTACATAACGATTCTGTCCTTAATGCTAATATCAAAAGGCGTGAGAGAAGATTCACTTAAAGAATTGGGGAAAAGATCATTAAATTCCTAAACGACCTTATTTAAGTTTAGCAATCGTGCTAATGCCAGCAAATACTTTTTCATTGAGCGAAACATTAATTTCAGCATCCAAGGGTAAAAATAAATCCACCCTTGACCCAAACTTTATGAACCCCAATTGATCCCCTTGTTCCACCTGATCACCAATCTTGCCATACCAACGGATGCGACGTGCCAATGCGCCAGCAATTTGTCGGATAAGAATTTTAGCAGATGAATTTTCAATTACCATAGTATTTCGCTCGTTGTCGGTTGATGATTTTGGATCCCATGCCACCAAAAATTTCCCTTTATGATATTGATGGTATATGAGTTTTCCAGAAATGGGGTAACGGTTCATGTGGGTATTTAAAGGAGACATAAAGATTGAAACTTGAACTCTTTTTTCCAATAAAAACTCCTTTTCGTCTGTTTTTTCAATTACCACTACGATTCCATCGGCTGGGGAAATTACTAAGTTTGAATTTTTTTGTACTTTCAGAAGGGGATATCTAAAAAAGTAAACCACTAAAAACATTAGCACTAAAGCTGAAATATCCACCAATATTAAGATGAATTTTGTGATTCCAGCAAAGGGAATTAAATAGTGTGATAGACTTAATAAAATGGCAAGACTGATAAATACTATTGCTATGGTGCTATAACCTTCTTTATGTATTCGCATGGTTTTGATCTTAAATAATAAGCAAAATTAACTAAATAACATTACATAAACAACCGCCAAGGGAATCGCAAGCAAAACGGCATCAAACCGGTCTAAAAGGCCTCCATGTCCCGGCAATAGTTTTCCGCTGTCTTTTAATCCCAAACTGCGTTTGAAATGGCTTTGCACCAAATCGCCGAAAACGCCACTTGCTGCAATGGTTAAGGCGTATCCAAGCCAAAATACTAGACTGAATTCGTTAAAGATAAGGGAGAAAAGGTAAGCAGCTAGCAGCGCAAATATCCATCCACCGGCTAAACCTTCCCATGATTTTTTTGGGGAAATACGTTCGAAAAGTCTGTTTTTACCAAACTTAATACCTGTGAGATAAGCAAAAGTATCAGAAGTCCAAAGGATAACGAAAAACGCAAGGAGTAAATGATGGTTGTTGGTGTAGGCGTAAAGTTGACTCAAAAGCGCAAAAGGTAATGCGATATAGAAAATTCCAAATAAAGTGAGACTGATATTCGCTAAAGGGGATTCTTTCTTGCGATACAGCTCAGCAACGGGTATAATAAAAAGGAGTAAACTGAGCAGAATAGTATAATTGGTTTCAATAAATTGCATTGATATTAAAACAATTAGCAAATAAACAAGGGTGGAGAGAAAAATACCTAGCATTTTTTGCGCATGAAATTTCGACTGATTCAGCATTTGATAATATTCTATGCTAGCAAGAATACTTACCAACAGAAAAAGACCTGCTATGGCATGCTTTCCGATAAGAATACTAGCAATGATAGTTCCAACGATCACAGTTCCTGTAATTGACCTAACCAAAATTTCCTTCATACTGAAAATATTATATAACAAAAGATAAAACTGTGCAAGAGGTAGAAGTTTGTAAAACGACCAATTGATTGAAAATCAATAATTAATATTTGCTTAGAAAATCTTCTTCCATCAGAAAAACCACCAAATTGCGTGGGCCATGAGCCCCCATTACCAAGGTTTTTTCAATATCAGCAGTACGACTAGGACCAGTTATTAAGGTGGTCATACTCGGGAGGTTTTTCTCATACTTAAGGTTTAGCTGCTTAAAAGCCTCTTTTACGGTACTAACTATTTGACTTCTGCTGGCTATAATAATGTGATTGTCAGGGATAAAGTTCATGCCGCGTCCGTTGAATTGTTTTGAACTGACCATCACACTTCCAAGACGCGCGATTAAGAACTCGCATTCCGTAATACTTACCTTTGTATTGATTAGGTCATCTTTATCAGAATAGGAGGTAAATTGAAGCTTCGATAGGAGGGCTTTTATCGCTGGACTTTTGGTGAAAATCCTTTTCCATTGTTGACCTACAATAAAGCGTGAAAGATTCTCTTCTAATTCTTTTGGGCTTTCGCAATACACAAAATAGCCACCAACCAATTGAAGTTCCTCTGCAAAAACCACCTCCAATTCCTCAGTCATAGGATGATAAATATCACTGTCTAAATCAACATTAGAGTACGGATTATCAGCATGTTGCATGCTTGCGTTGCGTACTTTTTTTAAGATTTTTTCGCGAGAAGTTGATTCATCCATAAATATACTCCTTTAATCTTTAGATTCGTTTTGTGCCTCGGATTGGTTTTCTTCACTAAGCTTAATTTCAGCCGCTTCCTCCGCTTTTTTATGCTCATTCACCGCATTTTCTTTTTCCTTATCGCGTTTTTCTCTGAAATTAGAACTCACCTCTTTAGCGGTATCTGAACCAGTTTCTTTACCAAACGGACGCGGTCCAAAAATCGCTTCTACATCTTCGTTGAAAATCACCTCCTCATTAAGCAGTTGTTCTGCCAGTTTTCGCAATTTGTCCATGTTTTCCGACAAAATTGTTTTAGCTTTCAAATAGGCTTCTTCGGCTAGTCTATGTACTTCTGAATCAATAAGTTCAGCAGTCTTATCTGAATAAGGTCTTTGGAAAGAATATTCTTGTTGCCCACTCGAATCGTAATAGCTAATGTTGCCAAGTTTAGAATCCAATCCATAGTAAACAATCATTGCGTATGCTTGTTTTGTTACTTTCTCAAGGTCGTTGAGGGCGCCAGTTGATACTCTTCCAAAAATTAATTCTTCGGCAGCTCTGCCTCCCATGGTGGCGGTCATTTCATCAAACATTTGATCGAAAGTAGTAATTTGACGCTCTTCGGGCAAATACCAAGCAGCGCCCAATGCACGGCCACGGGGCACAATAGTAACTTTTACGAGCGGATTAGCATGCTCCAATAACCAACTAACAGAGGCATGTCCAGCTTCATGATAAGCGATTACGCTCTTTTCGTGCATGGTAATTATTTTTGAACGTTTTTCTAAACCGCCAATAATACGGTCAATAGCGTCCATAAAATCTTGCTTATTGATCTCTTTGGAATTCTTGCGGGCAGCTATCAAAGCGGCTTCGTTACAAACATTGGCAATATCAGCGCCCGAGAAACCAGGTGTTTGCTTAGCTAACATATTTAGATTGATGCTAGTATCGGTTTTAAGACCCTTTACATGAACTTTAAAAATAGCTTCTCTTTCCGTTAAGTCAGGCAATTCAACATGGATTTGGCGATCAAAACGTCCAGCACGCATCAACGCTCTATCTAAAATGTCAGCGCGATTGGTAGCAGCAAGGATTATAACTCCTTGGTTATTACTAAAACCGTCCATTTCGGTAAGCAATTGATTAAGTGTGTTTTCTCGCTCATCATTGGCTCCAGTTACTTGGTTTTTGCCTCTGGCTCGCCCAATGGCATCTATTTCGTCAATAAAGATTATGCAAGGTGCTTTTTCTTTGGCAGTTTTAAAAAGATCGCGAACACGGGATGCCCCCACACCAACAAACATTTCGACAAAATCTGAACCTGATAGTGAGAAGAAAGGAACCTTAGCTTCGCCAGCTACCGCTTTAGCAATGAGTGTTTTACCTGTTCCTGGAGGACCTACCAAAAGTGCTCCTTTGGGTATTTTTCCACCCAAATCCGTGTATTTTTTAGGGTTTTTCAGAAAATCTACAATTTCCATAATTTCCACCTTGGCCTCATCCAATCCGGCTACGTCATCGAAGGTGATATTTACTTTTAGTTTACCGTCAAAAAGTTGGGCTTTGGATTTTCCAATATTGAAAATTTGGCCACCACCACCTGCGCCACCTCCACCCATGCGTCGCATGATGAATATCCAAAATAATACAATTAATCCCAAAGGTAATAACCAGCTGAGAATCTGGCTAGTATAATCTACACGGTTTTCTCTTTCGAGATAAATTTGAGATTCTTCTGGAATGTTTTGCTCCTTTTGAATAGTGGTGATAAACTCACCAAATTTTTCCAAATCACCATTGTAAACAAAATGAGGTGCTGCTGTTTTAAAAGGGCTTGAGCTTGGTTTTAAATCTGGATAACTTGAAATTTTATCTGGTTTAATATACACTTCGGCATATTCATCTTTATTGATAAGCAGTATTTTTTCTACGTCACCTTTACGCAACATATCAATAAGTTGGCCTTTTTGGATAAGGTTTTCCGTTGCTTCACCAGTACTGAAAAAGTTAAGCGCAATGAAGGCTACTGCGATGATTCCATAAATCCAATAAAAATTGAATCCCTTTTTGGGATTGTCATTTCGCAATGGATTAGGGGTTTTATCTTGTTGATTATTATTTTCCATTATTTGTAATTATAATTTAACATACTTAGCATCAGCCCATAATGCTTCCAATCGGTAGAATGAACGGGCCTCGGGTTTCAAGATATGAACTACTACATTCACATAATCCATCAGAACCCAATAATTCTCGCTTAATCCTTCAACTTGATAGGGATCTTCGCCGAGAGTTTTCTTTACTTTTTCGTCTATACTTTGAAAAATAGCATGGATTTGTGGAGAACTTTGAGCTTCGCAAATAACGAAAAAATCCGTTACTGCATTGCCTAACTTGCGCAGATCTAATGCTTTGATGTTTTCTCCTTTTTTGTCCTCAATGGCTGCAACGATGAGCTTTACTAATACGTCCGAATTCGATTTCTTCTTAATCATTTAAAGAATTTAATAAGGTGCAAATTTAAGTATTTTTGCCATCATTGCAAGTGCCAATTTTGAAACCTGCTTAACGATTTGGTTTTTAACTTTTTTTATAGCTATGGAAAACTTTATTCCTTTTCAAAAGTTGTTTAAAGTGAAGGATTGTGACTCCACTCAAGTCCTTGTTAAAAGCTACTTGGCTCTTAATTCGTTTCCATCCATCTTGGTACAAGCTGACTTTCAAACAGGGGGCAAGGGACAATCTGATAATCGGTGGGAGTCCGAAGCATACTTAAATTTATTATTTAGTTATAATCTTCAATTTGTTGATTATAAAATAATTAATCAGTTTTATATTTCATCTGTTGTATCGCTTAGTTTGGTTAAACTGTTTAAAACATACATGCCCCAGCAAAGCATACGTATCAAATGGCCAAATGATATTTATGTTGGAGATCACAAAATTGCGGGGATTTTGATCGAACATACTTCATCGGCTGATCGCATCATGCAAACGATTGTGGGTATTGGGATTAATGTCAATCAAACTATTTTTTCGACTCAGTTGCTCAATCCACTATCGATGAAGATGATAACTTCCATACAGTATTCGATTGAGGAGTTATTATTGGAATTTATGACGATTTTTAAAGATTATTTTCAAAAGCTTCAGCCACAGTATTTTGATACGATTCGTTCAGAATATCTTCAATACCTGTATCGCCATAATCAGATTGCACCTTATTTAATAGATGGCCAACGGCATATGGCGCGTATTAATGGAATTGATGAGTTTGGTTTTTTAATTCTTGATATTGAAGGAGTTAATCGTACGTTCGATATTAAAGAGCTAGTATATTTAAGTAGTTAATTTTGATTATTAAAACGTTTTTTTTTAATAATTTTAAAAAGTTGCCACCTTTCGCCGAAGCATTGTAAGCAGCTTTATTGTGCAAACACCATTGTATCATAGAAAACTCTTAGATACTGTTCAAGATTATCAAGAAGAAGTATGTAATTTTTAGCGTAGGGATGTATCAGGTATGCGAAAAAATCGCGTAATTCGCAGCTAATTTTTTAATTAAATTCAAAAATTTATATGGAACAAATTAAACAAAGCCTGAGAGATTCTCAAACGGCAAGATGGATAGCGTTGCTATTGATTTCTTCAACCATGTTTTTCGCTTATTTTTTCGTAGATGTGGTTGCTCCATTTCAAACTGAAATGGAAAAAATTTATAAGTGGACGCCAGAAGTCTTTGGTATGCTTGGCGGCTCCGAGTTTTTTCTAAATGTTTTTGCTTTCTTTTTAATTTTTTCTGGAATTATCCTTGACAAAATGGGGATACGTTTCACACTAATTACTGCTGGCATTACGATGGTACTTGGTGCTAGCATTAAATTTTATGCGCTTACTCAAGGCTTTGCTGACTCAAATTTAGCTATTACGCTCAATAGCTTCTTAACATGGATTCCTGCATCAGCAAAACTCGCTTTTATTGGTTTCTCTATTTTTGGTGTTGGAGTTGAGATGGCCGGTATTACCGTTTCAAAAACAATTGTTAAATGGTTTAAAGGCAAAGAGATGGCTTTGGCAATGGGTCTTGAAATGGCTGTTGCTCGTCTAGGCGTTTTTGCTGTATTCCGTTTATCACCAATTTTTGCTGAGAATGGCGGACCATCTAACTCGGTATATATGGGCTTAGCTTTTCTTCTAATTGGTTTTATTACTTTTTTCATTTATACCTTTATGGACAGAGCTTTGGATAAGCAAACTGGTGAAATTGTAACAAGTCCAGAAGATGAATTCAAAATTAGTGACATTGGAAAGATTTTCTCAAATCCTGGCTTTTTAGCTATTGCTGGACTTTGCGTACTCTTCTATTCCGCTATTTTCCCTTTCCAAAAATTTGCTACAGATATGCTTGCGTCTAAACTTGATGTATCGATTAAAGATGCTGCTGCTTATTTTTCATATTTTCCAATCGGAGCCATGGTGCTGACGCCTATTATTGGTTATTATCTTGATGTAAAAGGTAAAGGCGCAACCATGATGGTTTTTGGAGCTGTTTTATTAACTATTTCTCACCTTTTATTTGCATTAATTCCAGCTGAATCTTTCAGTGTTTTTGCTGCAATATCTATCATTGTAATCTTAGGTACAGCCTTTTCATTGGTACCTGCTTCTATGTGGCCTTCCTTGCCAAAAATCGTTGAAGAACGTTATTTAGGCTCAGCTTATGGTGCTATTTTCTGGATTCAAAACATTGGTTTATTGGCTGTTCCAATTTTAATAGGATGGGCTTTATCAGCTTCTAATCCTGGTGTATCAGCGCAAATTGCTGCTAATGTTCAAGGCGTGAAATATGATTATACTGTCACAGAGCTGATTTTTACAGCTTTCGGGGTCTTAGCCTTTGTTTTGAGTTTTGTTCTTAAAGCCGTTGATCGTAAGCATGGTTATGGCTTAGATTTACCAAATAAAAAATCTTAATTTAATATATTATGAGCAAAGAAATTATTAGTCTAGAACCCAAATCACTTTGGGAGAATTTTTACGCATTAACTCAAGTTCCACGTCCTTCAAAATATGAAGATCGTATTCAGGAATTTATGATGAATTTCGGTAAAAATTTAGGTTTAGAAACCATCAAAGATGAAGTAGGGAATATCATTATTCGCAAGCCTGCAACTAAAGGGATGGAAGATCGAAAAGTGGTTGTTTTGCAAGGTCATTTGGATATGGTTCCACAGAAAAACAGCGATAAAAACCATGATTTTCAAAACGATCCTATCGATGCTTTTATCGATGGGGAATGGGTAAAAGCGAGAGGTACAACCCTAGGAGCCGATAATGGAATGGGTGTGGCTGCTGCAATGAGCATTTTACAATCTTCCAATATTCCTCATGGTCCTATCGAAGCACTTTTTACCTGCGATGAAGAAACAGGCATGACTGGCGCTTTTGGTTTAAAACCTAGCTTCCTAAAAGGAGATATTTTAATTAATATGGACTCCGAAGACGAGGGAGAATTATATATTGGTTGTGCCGGTGGAATTGATGCGAGCATTACTTTTGATTATGTTCCAGAGGTCATTCCAAGCGGAATGATTGCTTATAAACTGTCTTTGACAGGCTTAAAGGGCGGACATTCTGGTTTAGATATTAATCTTGGCAGAGGAAATGCTAATAAATTGCTTTTCCGTTTTTTAAAAAAAGCTACTGCACATAATGGTCTTCGTATTAGCTCTATTTTGGGTGGTAGTTTGCGTAATGCAATCCCTCGCGAAGCCTTTGCCAATGTGACTATTCCGCAAACAGAGAAAGATTCTTTCGAGAACTGCATCCGTAATTTTGAAAAAACTATTTTCGATGAGTTGCATGTAAAAGAACCCGATTTAAAGTTTATTGCTAGCCCTATAGAATTACCTAAAGATATTATTGATTACGACACTATGATGCGGGTAATCAATGCAATCTATGCAGCACCCAATGGCGCTATGCGATTGAGTGACGATATGGAAGGTATGGTTGAAACTTCTACTAACTTAGCCATCGTGCGCACCAAGGCAAATCAAGTGTTGATTGCAGCTTTGCTTCGTAGCTCTGTGGAATCTGCTAAAGACGATCTAGGCGAAATGTTTAAGTCAGTTTTTGAATTAGCAGGCGCTAAGATCGAATTAGAAGGTGGTTATCCAGGCTGGAAACCCAATCCTAATTCTGAGATTTTAACCAAAATGCAAGAGGTTTATCAAAATTTATATGGTCGTATACCTGAAATTAAAGCCATCCATGCAGGTCTGGAATGTGGACTACTCGGAAGTGTTTATCCTAACTGGGATATGATTTCTTTCGGCCCAACTATTCGCTTTCCTCATTCTCCTGACGAAAAGGTAAATATTGCGTCTGTAGATAAATTTTGGAACTACTTAGTGGCCACTCTAGCAAATATTCCAAAGAAATAGAATTTTAAATCTATTTTATACTATTTTTGAACTGCCTTATTGCATCAATAAGGCAGTTTTTTTATATCAGTTATCTTAGCTTTAAATAACAATAAATAAATACTTTACATTTATATTTATGGAAATAGAAATTGTATTATCACTCTTAACACTGGTAGGTTTGGAGATCGTTTTAGGTATCGACAATATTATCTTTATCTCAATTTTGGCAGGTAAATTACCAGCTAGTCAACAGAAAAAAGCTATTAGATATGGATTATTATTAGCTATGGTAAGTCGATTAGCTTTACTTAGCGTTATTAATTTGATCATGCAGTTGAAGAATGATTTATTTAGCATCTTGGGCGAAGGTATTTCAGGTAAAGATATGATTTTGATTCTAGGAGGATTGTTCCTGCTTTACAAGAGTTCTACCGAAATTTATCATAAAATGGAAGGTGAGGAAGGTGATCAGTCCAAAAATATCAAGGCCAAAGGTTTTGCCAATATTATGGTGCAAATTCTAATCATGGATATGGTTTTTTCAATCGATTCTATTGTTACTGCAGTTGGAATGGCTAGTACCATTTGGGTAATGTATGTGGCGGTAGTAATTTCTGTTGGTATCATGCTTTTTGCGGCTCATCCGATAGCAAAATTTGTGAACGATCATCCTGCCTTCAAAATGTTGGCCTTGTCATTTTTGCTTTTGATTGGTTTCTCCTTGTTGGGCGAGGGTTTTGGTCTCGAAATTCCTAAAGCTTATATCTATTTCTCCATGTTCTTCTCTTTATTGGTGGATATATTGCAAATGCGGATGAATAAACACGTAAAAGTGGTTGATATTCACGAGCATTATAAGGATAGTGAAAATAAATTATTGTAAAAAAGGAAATCGTATAAATTAGTTTAGTTCGCTGAATGAAAAAATTGCTGTACGCAGTAAAGTGAATATTTTGAAAATTAACTTTTAATTTTATTGGTTATGAAACGCATTGTCCTAGCTTACCTTTTCTTAATGTCGATTGCTTACGCTTCTGCCCAACTTCCTGCGTTTTCGCTGAATCCTCGTTTTTCAACTTTTTATAGTTCGTATAGTTTGGCTGGAGCCACTAACTCCAATTTAGACCTAGGCTGGGGCGTTGGTATTGGCGTTGAACTCGGTAAAAAGCAATATTTTGAGCCTGGAATTCAATATATGTCATACTCAACTATTCAACAGATAGCGAGTAATTCTGTGTCATCTGCGAATGTTCAAATGGGCTTTTCAGCGATGCAAATGCAAGCCTATTATGGAATTAAATTGGTTGATTTAAAAGTGTTTAGCGCTAAATTTCATGTAGGACCCACTTATGATTTCATTAGTCCCAGAAAAATCACCGAACTCAATATCGAAGAATCTGATTTCGAATCTGGAAAATGGGGATTGGATGCTGGGATTGGATTAAAATTCTTATTCTTAACTGCTTTTGTAGATTATAATTTGGAATTAAGCCCTGTACTCATCGAATTGAATGCTAAACAAGGAACCCTAAGCTTAACCCTTGGCGTTTCATTATTCTAAAATTTTATTAAACTACGGTTGTCGATTTATTATCTTCAACCCAACTCATAGTCGATGCGTATTCTTTTAGTCTTTTTGCTTTCTTTTTTTGTGCTATTGGCTTGTAATTCAGCTGACAGTAATAATTCAATTGTGAGCAATCAGGCTAAAGAAAGCGGTAAAAAAGCTAGCACTTTCAAATATATCAAAAATGTAAGAGTTGAAGATTGGGGTGCTGCCAAAAAACTCATTTTACTCAATCCTTGGGATACCACCAAGATTTGGCATACCTATTTACTGCACTCCAAAAACTATCAAAAAGATAGCACATGGTCTCAGTTTGAATATCATGTTGAAGTGCCTATAAATCGTGTGGCTCTAAGTTCGGCATCTAGCATTGGTTTTATTGAGGCTTTGGGCGAGCTAAACAGTGTTAAGGCTATTTCAGCTAAGCATCATGTATATAATTTATGGGTACGTCAGCAAGTTGATAATCATGCTATTATAGAACTTGTTTCTGGTGAGTTTATCGATATTGAAAGAGTGATTGCGGCTAAGACTGATTTATTAATTCAAACTCCCATGGCTGGTGTGGATCCATTTGCCGAAAAATTAAAAAACGGTGGAGTATCTATTTTTTATAATGCTGATTGGTTAGAAAACACACCTTTAGGTAGGGCGGAATGGATAAAAGTTGTGGCTCTTTTTTATGATCAATCAATTCAAGCGGATAGTATTTTTGCCAAGATTGAAAGTGAGTATTTTAGGCTACAACATTTAGCCAAAACAGTTGCTCATCAGCCCGATGTTATTATTGGAACTCCTTATAAAGATATTTGGTATATGCCTGCTGGCAATAGTTATAAAGCTATATTGTTGGCTGATGCTGGCGCTAATTATCATTGGAAGGAGAAGGTGGGGAATGCAAGTTTGCCTTTAGGATTTGAGGCCGTGGTAAGTGCGCAAGCAAGCGCAGACTTTTGGATTGAAGTTCCCCAAAGAAATTATGCCGAAATGTTGGCATTAAATCCTGATTTCGGTATTTTTAAAGCTTTCAGACAACAGCAGGTTTATCATAACCTCTTGCAATCGCATGCTGATGGAGCCAATAATTATTGGGAAAGGGGAGTTTGTAGACCCGATGAATTATTGAGCGACTTAATTCGTATTTTTCATCCGAAGCTTAATAATGCTCAATGGCATTATTACAGTCAATTAGCACCTTGAAAATAAAGTATTTATAAGTTTTTTATGGCAAGAAATACCTCATTGGTTTGGAAGTTTGCTGCACTAAGTGTAATCTTAGTGGGTGCTATTTTTGCAAACCTTATGGCTGGTTCTACACTTATTCCTTTTTTCGATATTTTTTCCACCTTATTTTTCGATGAATCATCTCAAGTGAATTATTATATCATTTGGGAATTGCGGCTGCCAAAAACTATAGCCGCTATTTTAGTAGGTTTTGCCTTGCCATTGGCGGGTTTGTTGCTTCAGTCTCTTTTTCGCAATCCGCTGGCTGGTCCTTATGTCCTTGGTATCAGCAGTGGTGCTAGCTTAGGGGTTGCAATTTTTGTTCTACTGGGTGGTTCCACCCTCTATGCTTCGGCCTGGTTTTTCTCCGGAGGCATTAGCTTTTTCGCAATTTTAGGAGCAATGTTAGTTCTCTTGGCTGTATTAGGAATCTCACATAAAATTCATGATTCTGTTTCGCTGCTGATTGTGGGTACTATGTTTGGCAGCATTACTGGCGCCTTGGTAAGTGTGTTACAATATTTTAGTTCTCCCGAACTACTTCAGCGTTTTATTATCTGGACATTTGGAAGCTTAGGCGGCATCCATTGGCACGAAATAGGCATGATGACTACTTTAGTTTTGGTGTCAATCATACTCAGTTTTCAATTAATGAAACCACTTAATGTGCTATTAATCAACGAAGAGTATGCTTTGTCACTAGGGGTTTCGGTTCGTAAAATACGTTTTCTAGTCATAATTATTAGTAGCCTATTGGCAGGGATTGTTACTGCTTTCGCAGGCCCAATTGTTTTTATCGGCATTGCGGTTCCGCATTTGGCACGCAATGTTTTTAGAACTAACGATCATCGCATTTTGTTGCCAGCCGTTTTGTTGATTGGCGCTATTCTTATGCTCATGTGTGATTTGATTGCGCAATTGCCTGGTTCTGATATTGTTTTACCAATTAATTCAGTTACCTCTCTAGTTGGCGCGCCGGTTATTATCTGGATTATTATTCAAAACAAAAGAATCCATGAAGCCCGATAAAATCCATAATTGCGTTTTTGAAGCCAAGAATCTCAGTATCGGTTATCCGCCAAATTTTGCCATCTTCAATATTAATCTTCAACTCAAATCAGGACGCTTAGTTGCTTTATTGGGACCCAATGGTTCTGGTAAATCAACATTGATTCGCACCTTAGCCCAACTCATACCTGCTGTTTCTGGCGAATTGTATTTTAATCAGCTGCTTGTTTCTAAGAATTCGTCAAGCAATTGGGCAAAGTTGATTGCAGTGGTTCTTACCAGCACAGTTCTTTCTCATAATTTATCGGTATTTGATGTGGTAGCTTCGGGTCGCTTTCCGCATACCAATTGGCTAGGAAAATTAGGCACTGATGATCTAGCTATAATTCAAAAAAGTCTTCAACAGGTTGGTATTGATAATCTTACAAATAGATATTTTCACCATTTGAGTGATGGCGAGAAGCAAAGAGTAATGATTGCTAAGGCGTTGGCACAGCAAACACCTATCATTATTTTGGATGAGCCTACTGCACACCTCGATTTGATTAACAGGGTGGAAATAATGCATTTACTCCAAGATTTGGCGCATCAGGAGCATAAGATGATCTTAATTTCGACCCATGAGTTGGATTTGGCCATTCAGATGGCGGATCGTTTTTGGCTGGTGGATGAGGGAAAGATTCTGGACGGTGCGCCCGAAGATTTAATTCTTAGTGATAATTTGCAGCGCGTTTTTTCAAAATTATCATTGCATTTCGACCCACAAATGGGTGCTTTTAGAATTCGTAGGTCCTTAACACATCAAATCCATTTCGTTCCTCAAATCGGCAACCAATTTCATTTTTGGACTCTTAATGGACTCAATAAATTGGGATTTGACATTACGGAGAAACCCTCAGATCTCACCTTATTGTTTGACGATTCGACCGCAAAATGGCTTCTGGCTGGAAAATTTGGCGAACAACAATTTGATAATTTGGCTGAATTGAGCGATTTTTTATTATCGAATCTCGTTTAAGTATTTTATTTATTTTTACTCCTTGAGCTTTTAACCTTTGTAACTAACCTTTCTAAACCAAATTATTATGCGATCCTATAGAATTTTCGCGCTGTTTTCGATTTCACTTTTTTCATTATTTATTGTGTCATGCAAAGAGGAAGTGATGTGTACCGAAGAATATAGAATTATTGATTTTCAAATCATGGGCGATTCTCTGACCGACTTTTACACCATTCGGCAATCAAATCCTACCGATACTATTCGGATAGAAAGTGATCGCTCTGCCTATGGAGCAAATTTTTACCCTGTTTTGGAGGATAATTATTTACCTAAACTTAAAAATAGCCAAGATACTTTCCATTTTATCGGTGAAATAAATCAGGTGGTGGTTGTAAATGAAGTATTTGTAATCTCCGCTGACCAGTGTCACATCAGTAAAGTTAGTGGAAGCAAAATTATTTATCTACAAGATAAATAAAACCTGTTTCATTTATTCCTATAGCCTCTTTTTTTTAGTGTAAAACTTGATAAACATTTCATAATCTGTTCATTCTCTAAATTGCGTTCTGATGAAAAAAGTTAAAAAAATTTCCTTGTATGTTTTTGCATTTGTTGGTTTTATTTTGTTAGCAGCAATCGTTTATTTGAATTACATCCAAAAAAAATCAATTCCTGATTACAACCAAAGTATAAAATTACTTGGTTTGGATGCCGAGGTTGAAGTGTTACGAGATGAATTCGGGATTCCACATATTTACGCTAAGAACGAAAAGGATTTGTATACCGCAGTGGGCTATATAATGGCGCAAGATCGGCTGTGGCAAATGGACTTGTTGCGAAGAGTAACTACCGGACGACTTTCTGAAATGTTTGGTGATAAAACTGTAAAAACTGATCAACTGATGAGGGCTTTGCAAATGACTAAGAAGTCGCAGATGGTGCTAGATTCCTTACCACCTCAAATAAGACAAACGCTCGATTATTTTGCTGATGGCGTGAATCAATACCTTACGCAAAATGAAGGAAATCTTCCTGTTGAATTTACCCTTTTAGGTTACAAACCCGAAAAGTGGGAGGCTATTCATACTGCTAATTTGATTGGTTATATGGCTTGGGATTTAACATCAGGTTGGAAAAATGAATTTATCCTAAAGCAGCTATTTGATAAAGTAGGAGAAAAGGCGAGCGTTTTTATCCCTGATCTAAATCAACATAAAAGTTATATTTTTCCAGATTTTGTACTTGATTCGACTTTAGCTAGGCAAAGTATCGATGGATTGGATCAAACTGCTATGTTAGAGCAATTAGGTACAAGCATTTTTTTTGGCAGCAATAACTGGGCGGTGGCGCCTAAAAAGAGTGCTACCGGCGGCCCAATAATGGCTAATGATATGCACTTAGGTATTTTTACTCCTGGTATTTGGTATCAAATGCATCTTGTTATTGAGGGTCAATTAAATGTGACTGGCTTGGGGATTCCTGGCGCTCCTTATGTAGTGGCTGGTCATAATGAACGAATTGCTTGGGGAATGACTAACGTGATGTTGGATGAAACAGATTTTTATCAAGAAACGGTAAACCCTGAAAATGAAAATCAATATAAGTTAGATGGCAAATGGGTGGATTTTAGCTTAGTGAATGAAGAAATTAAGATAAAAGATGCTGAAAGTCAAAATATTACTCTTCGCTTTACTCACCGAGGGCCAGTGGTTTCTTCCTTCAAAGACATTGACAAAGAAGTAATTTCAATGCATTGGCTTGGAAATGATTACAGTAATGAAATTCGCTCCTTGTATCTTTTAAACCGAGCTAAAAATTGGACTGACTTTAGAGAGGCTGTAAAAACTTTTATCGCGGTAAGTCAAAATATTGTCTATTCGGATGTAGATGGAAATATTGGCTTGCAAACTTGTGCGGGAATTGCCATTCGCGAAGGCTCTGGAATTGAAATTTACCCAGGCGAAACAAGTTTATACGATTGGAAAGGATTGGTTCCTTTTGAGAAACTTCCATTCAGCTACAATCCCGCCTGTGGTTATGTGGCCTCTGCCAACAATCGGACTGTGGGTGATGATTATCCTTTTTATATTAGCTACTGGTTTTTTCCATCACACCGTTACGATCGTATTGTGGAAATGATCAAAGCAAAAGACAAGCTTAGCGTGGATGATTTTAAAGCCATGCTAGCTGATCAAAAGTCGATGATGGTTCGTAAATATAGGCCTGAGATAGTTTCTGCTATCCAAAAAATAGGATCACTAACTAAAAATCAGCAAATCGCTTTCGACAGTCTTAAAAACTGGAATGACATCATGTATAAAGACGGAATTTCACCTGCCATTTTCGAAATGTTTATAATCAAATTAGTAGAAAACACAGTAAGTGATGAAATAGGTGAGCAGCTTACCAAATCGTTAATAGGCTCTAAAAATATGACATACAGCTTTCTAGATAATATATGGAAAACAAAATCGGCTTGGTTTGATAAGGTAAACACAAAAGATAAACAGGAGAATTTTGAAAATATAGTACAAGAAAGTTTTGTAGAGGCCATTACACAAATGGAGAATGATTTTGGACAGAATCCTAAAAATTGGCTTTGGGGTGATATTCATCAAATTACCCTAAATCATCCTATGGGTTCCGTCAAAATACTTAATTTTCTGTTTGATTTAAACCGAGGCCCTTATCGAGTTGGTGGAGCAGCTCATACGGTTTCCCCTTATTCATATCCTATGGAAACAGCTGATTTTATGCAGACTAATAATGGAGCATCACACCGACATATCTTTTTACCAATGAATTGGGACGCTTCGCAAACCATCATTCCCTCTGGAACTTCCGGCATACCGGCTAGTGATTTTTACTGCAATCAAACCCAAATGTATATCAATAATGAATATCACCACGATTACATTTCGCGCAATAAAGTAGAAGAGTCTGCGGTATACCGAATGAAGTTTGAAAAATAGTACGGACTTCGCCGTAGATTTATCGTGCCGATTACAGTTTAGAACTTTATCATAATACCAACGGTTGGCAAAATAGTGCCCGACTCGTTTGGTATTCTGGTAAATACGTATTCAGTTCCGTTATTGGTAGTTTTGTAAGTTCCATCAGCATTCTTCTCGCGGATTACATAATCCTGTCCTTGGGTCTTGAAATTATAGGCATTCTGAATCATAACTGTCCGAACAAATTATTAAAAGCAGAAAAGCTCGAAAGGCTATATTT
>DYSI01000008.1:37797-48021 GCA_020718275.1 Draconibacterium orientale | reverse complement strand
TCGCCACTTTTATAGAAACCTCCCTTACCTCGGTTTGGGAGGTTTTTTGTTTTATATTATTTCGGTAAATTTGTACCCTAATTTTCTGCCAATGAAAAATTCAACAGATTCTTTCTTCCGTTTGTATAAATATCCTTTGCTCCTTGCTGTTTTTTCATTCGTTATTTTCTTTCAAACCTCTTTCTTCTCATTTACCTATTTTGATGATGATGCTGTTCTCATACGTAATCAGAATTTCTTAGAAACGGAAGCTTCTGCCCTTCAAGTCTTAACTTTGGATGCCGAATTTCAAAAGCAATCTATTGAACTTTATCGACCTACACAAAATCTTAGTTTCTTTTTGGAAACTTCTTTATTTCGGTTTAACCCTTCAATCTTTCATAGTTTTAATTGGATTTTACATATTTTTGTGGTACTTCTTCTTTATTTTCTTTTGATCGAGTTTGAAATTGAACCGTTTTTTTCCTTTTTTCTGAGCACTCTTTTTGTCGTACATCCTTTGATTGCATTTGCAGTTTCGTGGTTGCCTGCAAGAGGCGACTTGTTGCTGGCTTTTTTTACCTTAATTAGTTTGATTTCGTATTTTAAGTACCTTAATTTTAAAAAGGGATTTTACTTATTCTTTCACTTTTTGGGATTTGTTTTGGCTTTATTTTCAAAGGAATCGGCTTTGATGATTATACCTTTAATTGTTTTATTTCATATTGTTTATAAAAAGAATATTCAAGAAAAATACTCATATTTGCTCCTGGTTTCGGGCTATATATTTTCAATGATCGTATATTTTGCAATGCATGCCGACGCAGTTGCAGCACCCGTGTCAAATCAATTTGAGATTTCTAATGGTTTTAAAAATATTGGCACCATTCCTGAAACCATTTTTTATCTCTTTTTTCCTTTTAAGATTCCTGTTTTGCCTTTTTATAATACGGTGGTAACCACTTTAGGGGTTGTGCTTATTGGCCTTATTTCATTTATATATTTTAAAAAGGGATTAAAACTATATCAAAGTTTTGGTTTGTTTTGGTTTTTATTTTTTTTAGGTCCAGGTATGCTTTATGCTCCACAATGGTCTTCCTACATTTATGATTATTTGTTGCATCGCACCTATCTACCCTTAATAGGTTTATTGATTTTTATTGGGGTTACTTTTAATTTGTACTTAATTCAACAGCCAAAGAAGTGGGTTTATAGAGTGCTTTTTGGGCTTGTATTTGTTTTATCATTATTAAGTTTATCGTTTTCTAGAAATTTTGCTAGCGCATTATCTTTTTGGCAATATGCGGTGGAAACCAATCCTACTTCTGCATTTGCAAATGCCTATTTAGGCAATGCTTTGATGTTAGAAAATAAGTATTCTCGAGCACTTACGTCCTATGATAAAGCGTTAATATTACGTCCTGATTTTGACGATGCATATAGAAACCGAGCGAAAGTTCAACTATTATTAAAAAATTATGAATGTGCTAAAGATGATTTAAAGGTTTTGAATATAAAATTTCCAACTGATAGCCTTGTAAGGTTTCAATTAACAGAGGCTTTTTACGGGCTAAAACAATATGCAGCAGTTATTGATCTTTATAAGGATTTGCCTTTAGCTTCTTTACCTACCAATGTAGTTTATCAGATAGGAATGAGTAACTTGATGTTGAAAGCATACGAAGCCGCACACATTAATTTTAGTTACTTGATTCAAAAGCAGCCTGATGAAATTTCTATTATGCGTGTTTATGCTGTTTCTTGTTCCATGACCCTCCGCGATAAGGCAGCGTTAGAGGTTAACAAAAATATTTATTCAAAGGATAGTAATGATTTTACCTCCATGGTTAATTTAGGTTATGCCCTTTGGCAAGTAGATGCATATGATCAGGCAAAAGAATTATTTCAAAAGGCTCATGCTCTTAATTCCCATAACGTTGATGCTATTTTGGGGTTAATGTTAACTTATTATAAAACAGGTGAATTAAATAGGGTACTTCAGTTAAATCAAAAACTAAGCGTAGAAATGCCATCTTGGTCTTCAAGCTCTAATAAAATTGACTTGCTTTTGGAACAAGGGTATTTGTTTACACCAAAGCAAGCGGAGGTGATCATGCGTTTTTAGTTGTAGTTTGGCTAATTTCACCTGATTTTACCTTACTCAGATATTTTTTAAGATCATGATAAACTTCCCCTGAGAGAAAGTAGAGTCCAATAAGATTTGGGAAAGCCAAAGTTAAAATCATCATATCTGCAAAATCGGTTACTGAACCTAAGTTAGAGGCTGCGCCAATGATGGTAAATGATAAGAAGAAGATAAAAAATCCGTAATGGAGCCATTTGGTGGGTATTCCCCATTTGTCAAAATATTTTTGAAATAGAAATTTGAAACTGTTAAGTCCGTAATAAGACCACGAAATCATGGTGGAAATTGCAAATAGAATTATTGAAATTCCTAGAATATATGGGAACCAGCTAAAAACACTTTCAAAGGCTTTGCTTGTAAGCTGTGCACCATTAAGTCCCATGGCCAAAGATGGTTCATAATAACCAGTAAAAACAATTACTAAAGCGGTCAAAGTGCAAATTACAACGGTATCAATTACTGGCTCTAGTAAGGCGACCAATCCTTCGCTAACAGGTTCATCGGTTTTTACTGCACTATGGGCGATTGAGGATGAACCAATTCCAGCCTCATTAGAAAAGGAAGCTCGTTGAAATCCGACGATTAAAACTCCGAGAAAGCCTCCTTTAAGAGCTTCTGGATAAAAGGCTCCATTGAAGATTATTTTAAGTACTTCTGGAATTTCGCGGTAATGCATGCCTATAATTATTAAAGCTGATCCTATATAAATTATTGCCATTATTGGTACAATCTTGCTGGTAACTTTTGCAATACTTTTGATTCCTCCAATGATAACAAAGCCAACCAAAACGGCTAAAAATAATCCAACTAAGGCGCCTTGTCCATCTAAAATGGGAAACAGAAGCGCAAATTGTTGAAACGTTTGATTTGCCTGAAACATATTACCTCCGCCAATACTTGCACCAATCAAAAAGAAGGCATAGATTAACGCTAATCCTTTCCCAAAATTAGCTAAGGGGATATTAAAAAATTTTCTTGTTTTAAAAGCATTGCTCAGGTAAAACATCGGACCACCAGATACGATTCCTTCAGAACTTATATTACGATATTTTACACCTAAAGTAACTTCAGTAAATTTAAGGGTCATGCCTAAAATTCCGGCAATAATCATCCAAAAAGTAGCACCAGGGCCACCAACAGTTATGGCAATGGCAACTCCTGCAATGTTCCCAAGTCCCACTGTTCCTGAAACCGCAGTAGCTAAGGCTTGAAAATGCGAAACTTCTCCCTTATGATCGGGATGATCAAATTTGCCCTGAATCAAATGAATGGCATGTCGCAATGCTCTGAAATTAATAAACTTCATTCTTAAGGTAAAAAATAACGCACCCAAAACCAACCAAACTACAATGAGAGGAATGTGTTTTTCGATGGGCTTGTTACTGCTATCTAGGATGGGCTTGCCAGTATTGTCATAGACCAATGGATCATATATTCCAATGGTCGAAAATGGGTCGAAGAAAAGAAACTGATAAATGATAGCAACCTTTGGCGCAAACCAATGGTCAATTTTTTCGCTTAAGCTTGGCGGGAAAGTTGTAGTTTGCAAGGTGTCAGAAGACTGATTTTGGGCATAACTTGCCGATAATATAAGTTGTAATAGAACAATAAAAATAAACTTTTTCATGCAATATGCTTTAGGAGTATAGTATTATCTAAATTAATGTTTACTCAAACTCTAACGCAGAGTCCATAGATTAGAGCAAAGGTAAAAATATTATTTTGATTAAAAGCTATCTATCAATAAATGGTTCCATTTCAGTATGAAGTAGTTCCCACTGTTCAAGCAATTGGGTCACGGTTTCCTTTTTCGATTCGTAGTTTTTAAAAAACACTTCATCAAAAACGATACTTTCATTTGGGTTTGATAGTTGTTGGTCTAAAAGGGCAATTTCATTTTCTGTTTCTTCAATAAGTTGCTCTATTTTTTCAATTTCCTTTTTCAGTTTTCTTAACTGTTTGTCGTTTTCTTTTTTCTCAAGAAACTGCATTTTATTATCTGAAATCTCCTTTTGTTGAGAAAGGTTGTTCTTTTCCTTTAACTCAAGTTGTTGAAGGTTTTCAAGTTTTCTTTTTTCTAAAAATTCCTCTATACCCCCAAGGTGTTCTTTAATAGTTTGGTTTTTAAATTCAACGGTTTTAGAACAGAGCCCAAGTAAAAAATCGCGGTCGTGGCTAACAATAATGAGAGTACCATCGTAATTGAGAAGAGCACTCTTTAGAATGTCTTTCGATTGCATATCAAGGTGGTTGGTAGGTTCATCCAAAACCAATAGATTTACGGGTTCGAGCAATAATTTAGCCAGAGCCAATCTTGAGCGTTCGCCTCCACTCAAAACTTTTACTTTCTTGTCGATGTCCTCACCAGAGAATAGGAAACTACCTAAAA
This sequence comes from Draconibacterium orientale, assembly GCA_020718275.1. Taxonomy (GTDB): domain Bacteria; phylum Bacteroidota; class Bacteroidia; order Bacteroidales; family UBA1556; genus UBA6267. The sequence continues at coordinate 43,507 of DYSI01000008.1, read as the reverse complement.
TACTTTTTACTTGCTTGCGAATGTCCCCCACTGCCACATGATCAATAGTGTCGAATACGCTTAGGTTCTCGTCTAGAGTATCGGCCTGATTCTGTGCATAATATCCGATTTTAACGTTGTATCCAAGATTGATTTGGCCATCAAATTCAATGAGTTGAAGAATGGATTTGGCAAGGGTAGATTTGCCTTCACCATTTCGACCCACAAAAGCCACAAATTCGTTTTTTAGCATTGTAAAGTCTAAAGGTTTTAAAATCACTTTAGAACCATAAGATTTGGCATAGGATTTTGCCTCAACCACAACTTTTCCTGAGTTGGGCGCAGGTGGGAATTTGAAATGGATGCTTTTTTTATCGATCAAATCAACTTCCTGATTGTCAATTTTTTCGAGCTGCTTAATGCGAGATTGAACTTGCTTGGCTTTGGTAGCCTTATACCGAAAACGCTCAATAAAATCTTCTACTTCTTTTATTTCTTTCTGTTGGTTGTTGTATTTGGCAATTTGCTGATCCATTAATACTTTACGTTGCAACACATATCCACTGTAATTGGTTTTATAATCATAAATACGACCCTTGGTAATTTCAATAGTTCGTGTGGTGACTGCGTCCAAAAAGGCTCGATCGTGCGATACCAAAATGACGGCTCCTTGGTAGTTGGAAAGAAAATCTTCAAGCCACATAATCGATTCTATATCAAGGTGGTTTGTAGGTTCATCAAGCAGAATAAGATCGGGCTTTTTAAGTAAGATCTTTGCCAATTCAATGCGCATTTTCCATCCTCCACTAAGCTCTTCAACGGGCTTCTCAAATTCGGAAGGATCAAACCCTAAACCGATCAAGACTTTCTCTGTATTTGCCAACCTACTTTGTGCATCCAAAAGGTGCAATCGATCGTTGGCATGGTTCAAAGCTTCGATTAGGTTGAGGTATTCGGAGCTTTCGTAGTCGGTTCGCGAGTGAATTTGATGGGTTAAAATCTCTAAACTTTTTTCTAACGCTACCACTTCTTCAAAGGCCAGCAGCGTTTCTTGGAGTATATTTAGTTTAGACTTAGCACTCATGTGCTGAGGAAGATAGCCAACTTTTTTAAACTTTGGAATAAGAATATTACCTTCAGTAGGTTCTGATTTTTGAGCAAGGATATTAAGCAATGTGGTTTTGCCAGCCCCATTTTTTCCTGTTAAACCAATGCGATCCTTTTCGTTTATCAAAAAGGTAATACCAGAAAAAAGGGACTCTCCACTAAATCTAACCCCAAGGTTAATTACATTATACATTACTTCTGGTTTAGGGTTGTAATAAAATCGGTCAATGTTAGCAGTTGAAAACTATTGTAATCGAGGGTGGAATTGGGTAAGACCTCGAGCCTTTGAAATTCAAATATTGTTTCTTCCTCCACCAGGACTTCATGGATTTGAGTACTTATACTCATTGGAAAATCTTTTGGTCCACCCAGGGGGATGCAAATGGGTATGTAGGAGTACTCCTTGTTCGATGCAAAAGAATATTGTTTCAGAATTTCCATCAATTCAAGCAAAGATTTGAGCGTTTTAGGATGAATTTCGCTGTAAAACATAGCTTCAAACTTGACGGTATCCTTATTGAGGTTTAATCCGATGTCTCTGCCTACCGTACAGTATAGATTGAGTATTGATTTCTTTTTCTTTTCAAATGTTAAAGGTGGGCGAGGTAATGTTCCTTGCAACTCTAATACGCTATCTCTAAGAAATAACTTGTATGCTACTAATGAGCTAACTAAAGATTCAGTATTGGCTTCATTGGAGTCTAAATGAAATTCATGGAGTTTATATTCGTAATATAATCGAATTTGTTGGTGAAATTCGTCGACAGTACCTTGCCATTTAGTTTTTAAGGGTTTATAGAATATTTGTATAATTTGAATTTCAGGTTCAATGGAAAGGATTATTTCGGAATTTTCGAAACTAGCCTTATGGCTGCTAGCTTGAATCGTATTTAAAAAACGAAGGTCTTGTTTTTCAAATTGGAAGTTCATTATTACCGCTTTTTGAGCCATAAGTATTTGAGGCAAAAGAAGAAGAATGCCAATTATAATTCGTAAAAAGAGATTTATCATTTAATTTTATTCAAAGGTGAAAGTAATCCAAGCCATTTTACTGGATAGTTTATCAATATTAGTGGTGTAGATCGTGTTTTCTTGATCGAGCACATTTACTAAACCATAGGCCATTTGGAGCTCAACCCCAAATTTGAAATACTTCATGTAAAAGTCAAATCCAACGCCTCCAGTAACCATAAAATCATGAGGATTTAATTTAATTACAACGTCGTCACTGGTGCCTTTTTTCTTTTTTTGCGAGGCTAAATCATAGCTATATCTAACACCGCCCAGCACAAAGGTGCGGATATTATTTAAGTTACGGTCAAAGCGTTTTGATTTGTATTTCAGCGTGAGGGGAAGATCGAGAAAGGTGCTTTCAACGGTTTTAACAAAATGCTCCTCTTTGTTGGGGCTAGTTACGATGTAGTATTCCAAGCTTCGTTCTCCGAAACTAAGAGTAGGTACAAATCGGAGATCAAGGTATTTAACAAGGCGTTTGTTGGCTACAATTCCAATGTTAAAGCCCAAGCTGTTGTTGGGATACATAATTCTAAGAGTAGTATCGTAACTCGCCTGATCCACAGGATGAAGGTTGAAATTCATAACATTGATGCCTAAAGAGAATCCAAAATGCCAGCTTTTCTCATCGTAAGTGGGTAAGTTCTTTGGCAAATATTGAGCTTTGAGGGAGCCAATAAATGTCATCATTAATAAGCTTAAAAGCAGTCGATTCATCTTTGTGGGTATTATTTCGATATTCCTTTTCAATATTAAAAGTGGTACAAATATATAAGTACAGAAACCAAAGTAGGATAAAATTTGGAAAGTTTTATGGTTTTACGCCTGTATAGATGCATGCTATTCCGGAGCTTAACGACTTATACGAGGTTTTGGTATATCCCGATTTGTTCATCTCAGTTAAAAACTGCTCAAATGCGGGAAATATTTTTACCGATTCGGGGAGATAAGTATAGGCATTAGCATCGTTTGAGACTAATTTCCCAAATACGGGTAGAATGTAGGTTGAGTAGAATTTATAGAGTTGCTTCATTGGAAAATGGCGTGGATATGCAAACTCGAGCACGATAAGCATTGCCCCTGGCTTGAGAACCCTGTTAATTTCTTCCAAGCCTTTTTGAAGGTTCATAAAGTTTCTAACCCCAAAACTAACCATAGCGAGATCGAAGGAATGGTCTTCAAAAGGGAGGTTTTCGGAGTCTCCAAGCAGGAGTTTTATTTTTTGGTCAAGGCCTTTGTTCTTAATTTTAACTTCCCCAACACGCAACATGGCTTCAGAAATATCTACTCCAATAATGCTTTGAGCTTTTGATTTTGTGGCTAAAATAGCTAAATCACCCGTGCCCGTTGCCACGTCTAAAATGCGATTTGGATTTTGAGTTTTGATTATTTTTAGAACCTGGTTGCGCCAATAATAATCAATGCCAAAGGAAAGAAAGTGATTCAAAAAATCATAATGTCCGGCAATACCATTAAACATGTTTCGCACTTTCTCTTTCTTGTCTTCCCCATGTAATTGGGATAGATGTGGTTGATTATCACTCATATATAATATGTTTCGTAGATTGCAAAGGTAGGTTTTAATTGGTTAGTCAAAACGTCTTTTGCTAAAGATTTTTCGGTGGTGTGACGATTTGGTTTTTGGAGTATTCTCAAAGGGTAAAATCTGGTGTGAAAGGCTCATAAGTACTAGTGTTAAAACCCAAATAAAATCCCAAAATTTCCAGCTTAAAGCTCCAGCTTTTAAAAACATTTGGATGCTCTCCATATTCATTGCAGTGAGGTAAAAATAGAAAAGCTCCAAAGGGTTTCCGTTTTTATCGATATAGGACGATAGAAACCAATCCCAAAGGTGTTCAAACATCAAATATTTGGCAAGTAAATACGACCAAAACGAGAATATCAAGCTCCACAGTATTTTTATTACATCGTCTTTTGATTTCATAAAAAGGTAGGCTAACAATGCCTGAGTGCCGCCATAAAAGACCACTAAAATACCAACTTCGTTTGAGAGTTGATAGCCCACAAAAAAGCCAATAAATGCCATAATCATTGCCGCTGCAAGTGCAAGAACCAAATAAGGTAATGGGTTTAGATTTAGCTTTTGAATGAAAAAGCGAAGTTGAATATGTATTGCCATTAGCGGTTGTACCCAATCTGAATTACTGGATCGATATCGGTGTAGTGAAAGGATAGATGAAATACATATTCGCTTTGTAAGGCGGCAAATTCTTGGTCATTAAGGTCTTGGATTTCTTTTTTGAAGGTCATTTTGGAAAATTCACGGGCGCTACTGACAAAACCTAAAATGGATTGATAAAGGATGGGATTGAGTTCTTCAAAGGTCGTCACTTTTTGAGAGCAAATCCAAATTCCGTTACCGAATGCTCCTGGACTGTAATTGGGATCTGATCCATTGCTTAGGAGTTGCTTTTTAACATAAGAAGGAATAGAATCCACCTCAGTAAACTCATTTTCAATCTTTAAGTTATGGTGTTCTTTTATAATTTCCAAAATCATTTTGTCATCGTACATGCCTTTAAAACAGGGATTTGGATCAATGCCTATGGCAATGGTATTTTGATTAGAATCAGCACTCCACTGACGTTTTTTTAAATCGAAATAAGCCAAGGGCCAGGGCATTTGTTCTGCTTGGTCCGCATTGGAACAATAAACAGAATCCATCTGAGCTAAAAGGTTGCCAAGATTGTTATTGTTTTCAATGACAATGGGAATAGAATGATAGGATTGTACAAAAAGACTCTTTTCTCTTTCATTAAGTTTAAGGTTATCTGAACAACTTACTACTAAAAGCGTCAGTATTAAAACCAATGGGAACAAAACGACTATTCTTTTCATATCAAATGCATGTTAATCAATAGAATAATTGGTAAAACGCTCATAAAAAGGTTGCTTAAAAGTTAAGCACTTTCATGGCTTCCAATTTGAGCTTATTTGCGTCAATGGGGACTACACCTACTTGTTCGCAAACAATTCCGCCAGCTAAATTGGCTAAATGCGAAGCATTTACAGCAGTCATGCCTTGCGTGAGGGCTAAAGTTAAAGTGGCAATGACGGTGTCGCCAGCCCCAGATACATCGGCTATGTTTCGAACTATTGCGGGAATATGGGTTTGGGTATTTTTTTCACAAACGAGAACGCCATGTTCTGATAGCGTAACCATCACTATTTCGATATTTTGTTTTTGCATAAGGTTCAGTGCTGCAAGGCGAATCGACTGAATATTCCCCACTTCAATATCCAATCCTGTACCCTCCTTGAGTTCCTTGAAATTGGGCTTCAACAAAGTTAAATTGGAATAGGCAGAAAAATTTCGTTTTTTTGGATCAACAGTGACCACAATATTTTTTTTGCGAGCCAAAGTAGTAATGGTTTTTATTAAACCAGGGGTAATGCTGCCTTTGTCGTAATCTTCAAAAATAATGGCATCTATTTTTTTTGTATTCATAAGCTCTTCGATCTTATTCGTTAAGCCTTTTTCTTCATTTCTATTGATAGGGAGTGTGGTTTCTTCATCCACGCGAAGCATCTGAACATTGTTTCCTATTACCCTAAATTTAGTGGTTGTGGGTCGGTTTTCGCTGCGAAT
>DYSI01000008.1:0-37697 GCA_020718275.1 Draconibacterium orientale | reverse complement strand
AAGGAATGTGATAATAACGGGCAAAGGTAAAAATATTTTAATCCTTGGAGAAAATCTTAGCTTGCATAAAACTTATTGAAATCATAAATAAAATATGGACTTTGGTTCAATATTTATTTTAAATTTGCCCTCTTACACTATAATTGCATTTAATATGAAAATCTTCTCAATTTTTACTTTGTTTTTATTGTATTCCACCCTTCTTAATGCCCAAACAGCCTCAAAGGATACAGTAAAAGTTCTAAGTCAAAAGGATATGCAAGCGGCTGAACTTAAGTATAATGAAGCTTATATTTTGCTGCAAAGTAATAAAAATGCTGAAGCAATAACTAAGTTTGCCGAAGCCATTTCCATTAAAGCAAACTTTCCTGAGGCCTATTATAATAGGGCTGTTGCCAAGATTGCTAGTGACGATCTGGTGGGCTGTATCAACGATCTCAACCGAGTGATTACCCTTAAACCCGAGCCTAAATACTTTCATGCCAGAGGTGTTGCACGGTTTAAGTACAAAGATTTTAGTGGGGCTCTCGAAGACTTTGGTAAGTCCATAGCGGCAGGAAAATCTACCTTTTTGCACGAATCCCATTACTATACAGGTTTGATTTATTTCGATCAAAAAAAGAACTCCGAAGCCATTAAATCCCTCTCGGCTGCCCTTCAAGCCAAACCTGACTTTTTGTATGCCTTGCACGACCGAGCTGCGGTTTATTTTGCGATGGGCAACTACACTGATGCTCACTCCGATTACTCAAGTATTCTTCGTGTCAATCCTAAATTTACCAGTGCTTATATCAATAACGGAAGGGTCTTTATAGCCGAAAAGAATTATGAAGCTGCTGCATTAAGCTTTGAAAATGCTATCAAATACGATAGCAATGCCATTGCAGCTTATATTAATCTGGGTAACCTTTCCCTTTCTCAACAAAAATTTGATCAATCGGCCCAATATATTGCTTCGGCCATCGAGCTTAATGCTCAAAGTGCACAAGCTCACCTTGCTCAGGCAAACCTTTGGATGGCTCAAATGAACTATTCCGGAGCTTTAGCCGAATTTAATGAGTCGATAAAAAAGGATGCCTCTAATCCCATTGCATTTCTTAATCGAGGAATTTGTAAAGAACAACTACGTGATAAAAAAGGAGCTTGTGACGATTGGAATCAAGCTTCTGGGTTAGGATCTAGCCTTGCTGATCAATTTCTTGGAGCTCAATGTAAAAAATAGAGCACAATAGTTTAATTGGTGTAAAACTTAGAAAAAAGATTAGAAATGAATATATTTAATTCAATGAGATACGTTTTAATTATGGTGTTAATGTCGGTGGCGTTGGTTATCAATGCACAGTCTTCCGATTCAACCCAAGTAGCTGTTCCAGATAGCATTCAAAAAGAGGTAAAAACAGAAAAACCTAAAAAAGTAAAAGCAATCGATTCGCTGGCTTTTGCAAAAATATGGGCTGCAAAAGCAGATAAATATCTTACTCAATCGCCGAAGCGTTTTGATTTGGCAATTGCAGCCTATAAAACTGCCATCGATAGTGGACTTCATACGGAGGCTACCTGTTATGGTTTAGGAAGCGCTTATTTTGAAAACAAGCAATATTCAAAGGCTTTGCCTATATTTCGTAATATTTCAAAGAAGATTGATTTGCAACATCGCGACGCATGGTTCTACCTTGGATGGTGCTATCATCTAAATTATCAGTTTGATTCCGCAATTGTAAGTTATGAAAAATATCGTTCGCTTTTTGCTTCTGATGAACTAATGCAAAAGGATGAATTAATCAAAAGACATATTGCTCAAGCAAACTTGGCCAAGCAAAATGTTGCCAAACCAACCCCATTTCAAATTGAGTTATTACCAATAAGTATTAATACTAATCAAGTAGAATACGCTGCCATTGCTACCTCCAACGATAGTCTTATGGTTTTTACTCGGAGATCGGCCAATGGCATGGGTAAATCAATGGATCAAGACGGAAATTATGATGAGGATCTGTACATCAGTTCAAAGGACAGTGCTGGAACCTGGTCAGAGCCTAAAAATATTGGCAAACCCATTAATAGTTCACAACACGAAGCTTCAGCAGGGCTTACCCCCGATGGACGACAGCTGATTGTTTATAAAAGCAGTGGTGGTGGTGATTTGTTTGTTTCAAAATTTGAAAACGACAAATGGACTTCTCCTAAAAAATTGAATAAAAATATTAACTCCTCAGCTCACGAAAGCTCAGCAAGTTTTTCTTACGACCAAACTGAGTTTTACTACAGTTCGGATCGTTTGGGTGGATTTGGAGGTCATGATATATATAAATGCAAACTCGACGCCAATGGTAAATGGGGAACTCCTGAACGATTGCCATCTAATGTAAACAGTGCCTTTGATGAAGTTTCAATGGTAGCTTTGCCTGATGGGAAAACCTATTATTTTAGCAGCAATGGCCACCAAAGCATGGGTGGGTTCGATGTTTTTAAAATTACTTATCAGGATAGTACCTGGAGTGAACCCGAAAATTTAGGATTTCCTGTGAACTCACCCGATGACGATATTTTGCTTTCTATAAGCTTTGATATGGAACATGCTTTACTATCCACCACTCGCAATGACAGTAGTTTGCATGATATTTACCAAGTTACTTTTAGCTCTGTTGCTAAAAGTCCTGAACTTGATTATGCTGGAAATTGGATTATTTCAGAGGTTAAACCTTTGCCCTTTCCAAGTGCCGAAGCTCCAAAAGAAATTAAAAACATCAATCTTACTGTATTAAAAGGGGTTATCACGGATAAAGTTTCCAAGGAACCTGTATTTGCCAATATTGAATTGGTTGATTTAGCTACTGGCGCTGTTTTAGCCAATTTTACAAGTGCTGAAACCACAGGTAATTATTTAATTTCGTTACCTTCAGGTAAAGATTATGCAATTTCTGTAAAGGCCGAAAACTTCTTATTTTTCAGCGAAAACATCACTGTTGGCGCATCAAAGGGCTATGTAGAATTGGTGAAAAATATTGAACTTCAAAAAATTGAGGTAGGGAATAAGGTGGTTTTGAAAAATGTTTTCTTTGAAACTGGCAAGTCAACCCTAACAAAAAGCTCTGAAACAGAACTGCAAAATTTGATCAATTTACTCAATAACGCTCCCAATGTGAAAATTGAAATTTCTGGTCATACAGATAATGTTGGAAATGCAGCAAAAAATAAAACCTTAAGCGAACAAAGAGCTAAAGCTGTTGTGGATTATCTAGTATTAAAAGGGATTGATTCAAAACGCCTTACCTATAAAGGTTATGGATTTGACCGACCCATCGCATCCAATACCACCAAAGAAGGACGTCAACAAAACCGTAGAACTGAATTTGAAATTATTTCAAGATAATGATGAACAAGGCATTTCTTTTAATGGTATTTATTCTCCAGGTTTGGGGTTTAAATGCTCAAAAGGAGGTTCCGTTTTCTAAAGAATACTTTCCAAATCAAAAAGCTGAATTCAAGGATGCGGTTCAACAAATCGAAGATGGAGATATGTATTTTAATTTGGGATATGGCTATTTGCAACAAGCATTAAATAAGTATATTATAGCAAATACTTTTAATTCAAATAGTGCTGAATTGAATTATAAAATTGGGAAATGCTACTTGGAATTAAACCAGCCCGATAAGTCTTTAACAGCACTTTTTAAAGCAAGAGCACTGAATAAAAATTTATGTGATGGACTTTACTATAATATTGCCAAATCGTATCAACAGGCCCTAAAATTCGATTCTTCCATTTTTTTTTACAAAATCTATTTGAATCGGTTGGATCCTGAAAACTACAAAGCTCAACAACCCAGAATAAATCAGGCCATTCAAGAATGTAATGTAGGTAAACAATTGGTTTCTAATCCTGTTTCGGTTACCATTGAGAACTTAGGCCCCAATATTAATAGTGAATTTCCTGATTATGGGGTCGTTGTAAACATGGATGAGAGTATGCTGTTTTACACTTCGCGCCGACCTAACACCACTGGCGGCTTTCGCAATGAAGCTGATCAGATGTTTTATGAAGATAGCTATTGGAGTCTCCGACAAAACGGAAAATGGTTGCCTAACAAAAATATGGGCACCAAAATTAATACCGAAGGGCATGACGCCCCAGTGGGCATTAGTCCCGATGGACAATTGCTAATTTTATATCGTGATTTTAATGGTGGTGATCTGTTTCAAAGTATCTTAAAAGGAAAGGATTGGACCGACCCTGTAGCCTTGCCTGAACCCATTAATACAAAGTACCAAGAATCATCAGCTTCCTATTCCTATAATGGTAAACGATTGTTTTTTGTAAGCGATCGTCCCAAAGGATTTGGAGGTAAGGATATATATTATACCGATTTACAAAGTGATGGTAAGTGGGGAGAAGCGATTAATTTAGGCGCTAAGGTCAATACATCAGGCGATGAAATCGCTGTTTTTTGCATGCCCGATGGCAAAACCATTTATTTTAGTAGTAATGCTCATTCAGGCATGGGTGATTTTGATGTATTTCGATCATCGTTCATTAATAATACATGGTCCACTCCTGAAAATTTGGGGTATCCCATTAACAATACCGGTAGCGACGTGTTTTTTGCACTTTCTGCTTCTGGAAAGAGTGCTTATGTTTCTTCTCGCAGAACGGAAGGGCTTGGGGATCAAGATATTTATGTCATTAGTTATACCGAAGATGAGAGGAAAGATTCTGTCACCATAGCGAACCAAATCAAAGATGATAAAGTAAATACAACCAATGCAAGAGGAACTTCGTTAACGCTTCTGAGCGGGTTTGTGATGGATGAAGTAACAAAAGTCGCCATTGAAGCGTCTTTGGAACTTACCGATAATCAAACTGGAAAAGTGATTGCCGCCTTTACCTCTAACTCATTGACAGGAAAATACATGATTTCGTTACCTTCGGGTTATAATTATGGAATGAATGTAAACGCCAATGGCTATTTGTTTCACAGTGAGAATTTCGTCATCGAACAAGACCAAGCATTTAAACAAATGCAGCTCAACATCAATCTTAAGAAAGTGGAAGTGGGCAAAAGTATTGCTCTTAATAATATTTTCTTCGATTACGATAAATCGAGCTTGAACAATGAGTCCGTATCGGAATTGAATCGACTGACAATTTTATTGAACGAATATCCCAGTCTCAAAATTCAAGTGGAAGGGCATACCGATAATGTGGGTACGCACGAATACAATCAGCAACTATCTGAAGCTAGAGCAAAAGCCGTTGTAGATTATTTGATAAGCAAAGGAATAGATTCAGCTCGATTGAAGTACATGGGATTTGGTTATTCAAAACCTGTCGCCGATAACACTGAGCAGGAGGGAAGAGGTAAAAATAGAAGATCAGAATTTAAAATCATCGATAAATAGAGGTCTATATAATAAATTTGAAAAGTCTGAGTTAAGCAAAAATGCAAATAAGTAAAAAGACATCTATACTCTTTAGTTTACTACTACTTTCTTTTTTTGGGTTTTCACAGATAAAATATCCATGGGAAGAGAATGAGAATACGCCCCATTTGATACAGTTTTCAGGAGTAGTGGTAACAGGGGATAGTTTAAAACCAGTGCCTTTTGCCGGGATTCAGATTGTAGGAACCTATTATGGAACATCTTCAGATTATAATGGATTCTTTTCTATGGTAGCAAAAGCTGGAGATGTTATTCAATTTACATCCATTGGATATCGAACGGCTCGATATAAAATTCCAGATACTCTTAGTTCTACTCGATATACGCTCATCCAAATGATGCAAACAGATACCATTTTGTTAATGGAAACTGTTATTTATCCTTGGCCCTCTTTAGCTGCACTTGAGCAAGCCATTGTAAATATTGTAATTCCGGAAGACGATTACGATAGGGCAATAAAAAACCTTACCCTTCAAGAGTTGAGAGAAAGAGGGGAGTATATGCCCATGGATGGGTCAATGAATTATCGACATCAAATGCAACAAATTATTAATAAGTCATACTATAATGGGCAATATATGCCTTATCAATTCCTTAACCCCTTTGCATGGGCTCAGTTTATAGAAGCATGGAAGGCTGGCAAGTTTAAAAAGAAAGATTAAACGCTACGCTATTTTTTGTGCAAACCACATTCACGGGTGTCGGGGTTTTCCCACCACCATCTTCCAGCTCTTACATCCTCACCTTCAATGATTGCCCGGGTACAAGGTTGGCAACCAATGCTGGGAAAACCTTGGTCGTGCAAGGTATTGTACGGAATTTTATGGGTTTTAATATAGTTCCAAACGTCAGCCTCAGTCCAATCAATCAAAGGATTTATTTTAATACTCTGGTTTAGGGCATCCCATTCCACCTTTTGCATCTCAGTTCTGGTAATCGATTGCGATCGACGCAAACCAGTAAACCATGCATTCTTACCTTCAATGGCTCTTTTAAGTGGATTGAGTTTGCGTATTTGGCAGCAAAGCTTTCTATTTTCAACACTTTCGTAAAATAAATTTATACCGTGGTTCAATACCATTGCTTCCAATTCACTTGAATCTGGAGAATATACATGGATTTGAAGCTTGTATTTTTTAACGGTGCTATCGAGTAAATTATAGGTTTCAGGAAAGATGCGCCCAGTATCTAAAGTAAAAATCTGACATTTCTTTTCGCTATTGTATATCAAATGCGTTATTACTTGGTCTTCAGCGCCTAAACTGGTTCCAAAGACGATTTCCTCATTCCAATTTTGATTAAAAAAGTTAACTATTTCTTGAGCATTCAAAGGTGCAACAAGTTTATTTAATTCCTCGACGGATTGTTGATTAAGGTGCATATTTAACTATTTTAATTCAGTTACAACTTCAACACTTTCTAATAAATAGGGGTCGGCTTTCAGCTTTTTATGCCATTCATTGGCCGATTTCACTTTTGCAGTATCCGAGGCAATAAATTCCATGTCAATTTTAAGAGGAGACACCATTAATAAGGTAGTGTCGGTGAAAAGATTTTTATACAAGTCATTCTCTTGTTTTCGTTTCGCCATTTCGGCTCGGTATTGCGTTAAGTTTAAGCTTACAAGGGTTTGATCTTGGTACTTTTTTACTGACTTAGCTTGTTGCTCAAGAAGACTAAAGGTATTGTTGCTCTTAATTCTTTTGGTGCTTTTAGTCACAATATCCTTCTTTTTTTGTATTGAGTTAGTCGGTTGGTATTGGGTGGTGTTGATTTTATCCCAGTCTAAATGATGATCGAGTTCGGCTTCACCATATTTTATGTATTTGTACTGATCAGGTAAGATAATATCTGGTACCACACCTTTGAGCTGGGTGCTTTCCCCTGTAATTCTATAAAACTTTTGGAAGGTAAGTTTCAATGCTCCAAAGGGTTTGTAAGTGTTGTAATTTCCATTTACAATTTCATCTAAATCAATAAAACGTTGAACTGTTCCCTTTCCAAAGGATTTTTGACCACCAATAATGACGGCTCTTCCATAATCTTGGAGAGCACCAGCAAAAATTTCTGAGGCTGATGCACTGTTTGAATTTACCATTACGGCCATCGGACCGTCATAAAGAACTGAAGGATCATTATCGCTTAAGATTTCGGGAGCTCCTGTTTTTTGTCGCACTTGTACGATTGGGCCAGTGGGTATAAACAAGCCTGCCATGGTAACCACGTCGGGGAGGCTACCCCCTCCATCGTTTCTAAGATCGATAATGAGACCGTCGATACCCTGATTTTTTAACTTGATTACTTCTTTTCTTACATCATCTGAGCACCTACGTCCCCCTCCTTTTTCATTAAAGTTGACATAGAATGAAGGCAAATAGATGTATCCAATGTTTTTATTGGAGCTGGGGCTTTTTATAATGGCTGATTTAGCATAAGTTTCTTCAATTACCACGATATCCCGTACAATGCTGATTTGCTTAATATCACCTTCCACGGTTTTCACTGTGAGTTTAACAGTAGTTCCTTTTTTACCACGGATATAGGTTACCGCTTTGTCAATACGCATCCCCGATATTTCAACGGTTTCACCATTTTCTTGAGTAACTTTTAAAATTAAGTCGCCCGCTTTTAATTCACCTTGTTTATAAGAAGGGCTTCCTGGCATGATTTGAACCACTTTAATAAAGCCGTCTTTTTCTTGCAAGGTAGCTCCAATTCCTTCTAATTGCCCGCTCATGGCAATGTCAAAATCTTCTTTGTCCTTTGGAGGAAAATAGTTGGTGTGAGGATCAAAGCAAGCGCTGACTGAGTTAAGATACAAGGAAAAAAAGTCTTTTCTTTCCATTTGAGATAATCGATGAAGATAATCTTGATTGCGTTTCTTAACTTTTTCGCGGGCTTCCTTTTCAATAGTTGTGAAGTCTTTAATTGCGATAGATGTATCCTTTTTTTCAGCAGCAGCTTCTTGAATTTCGAGCTGAGTTACCATTTCAAGCATCACTTGATATTTTAGCGATTTACGCCACGAATCTTTAAGCTCGTCCTTGCTTTTAGCAAAACTGTTTTTCTTATCATCCAACTCGAGTTCGTCGTTAAGGTCAAATTGAAAGGGTTCACTTAAAATATTTTCATAAAGTGCTTCTACTTCGCTGATGCGTTTGGTGAGAATACTGTATGATAAGTCAAAAAAGTCGAGATTGAGTGCATTGAGTTGGTCATCCAACTGGAGACGGTAAGCTTTCAACTGAGTATAATCTGATTCAAGTAGAAATTTTTTGGTATAATCAATGCCTTCGATATAGGAATCGAATACTTTTTCCGAAAATTGATCATCCACTGGAATATTGTCATAATGGGCATATTTTAGTCCACTCATTAAAAGTTCAAGGACAATTTTCTCCTTATCTTTTTGGTCTTCAGTATAGGTTTTGTAAGCGGCTATTAATGCAATTGGCAAAAGTAACGCCACAACTTTGATGATAATGCTTCTCATAATTTTAATTAAAAATGGAGAGCGAAAATAAAAAAATAATCATCGGTAAGCCCAAAGCAATTGTTATAAAATGTTACAAAAGGGAAATATTAATAGGGCAAGGGTTCCCTATGAGGGGGCATTGTCAGTAATTAATGTATAATTCAGGATGGAAAAGGGATCGCTTTTTCAAATGGAACGACAAATCATGTGGTGAAAAACTTTTAAAACTAGGGAGAATAATGAAGCTAGTGGTGACTTTATCAGCTAAATAGACAAGTGGATAAAATAATTCAAATAATTTTGATAAAAAGATTTGTAAAATAAAAATAATGTTTATCTTTGCAGCCGCTTTTTATGGTAGCGAATCGTAAGATTAAGTACTATTAAAGCGAGTAAGATAAATTGTAAGGAACCTGATAAGGACAGACCGGTATAGGTTCCAAAAAAGTGAGAGTATCACTTTTGGGTCTGAATTAAGTGTCCTTCCTTCCAATTTTTCATACAAATCTTAATGTCAATAGTTCAAATAAGACAATTTAGTCAATTTAAATATTTGAATTTTAGTGTTTTATGTAAATAAATATTTATTTACAATGAGGTGTTGATAATTAAGTTCTTAATTGTACTTTTGCAAACCCATTTTTAGGGTGAAATAATATCAATTGAAGCTAATAATTTATTTTAAATTATGCCAACAATACAACAATTAATTAGAAAAGGTCGCAAGAAGTTGACTGATAAAAGTAAAGCTCCCGCATTGGATTCATGTCCACAGCGTCGTGGAGTTTGTGTGCGTGTATATACCACTACCCCCAAGAAACCAAACTCAGCAATGCGTAAGGTAGCTCGTGTACGTTTAACCAATCAAAAGGAAGTGAATGCCTATATTCCTGGTGAAGGACACAATTTGCAAGAGCACTCCATCGTGTTAATTAGAGGAGGAAGAGTGAAAGACCTTCCTGGAGTACGTTACCACATCGTTCGTGGTGCACTCGATACCTTAGGTGTTGAAGGTCGTACTCAACGTAGATCAAAATACGGTACCAAGCGTCCTAAAAAAGGTGCTCTAGCTAAAGGTGCTCCAGCTAAGGGCGCTCCAGCAAAAGGTGCTCCATCAAAGAAGAAATAGCATTATACATTATAAATAAGGTGTAACAATGAGAAAACAAAAGCCTAAAAAACGAATTATTTTACCAGATCCAAAATTCAATGATGTTTTGGTTACCAAATTCGTAAACAATATGATGTACGAAGGCAAGAAAAATATTTCATATAATATTTTTTATGATGCCATGGAAATTGTACAACAAAAATTAAAAGAGGAAAACGCTCTTGAAGTGTTCAAAAAAGGACTTTCAAACGTTACCCCTTCAGTAGAGGTAAAAAGTAGAAGAATTGGAGGAGCAACCTTCCAAATTCCTACCGAAATTTATCCTGCACGTAAACAATCCATCGGTATCAAAGCTCTTATCGCTGCGTCACGTAACCGTCATGAGAAATCAATGGCTCAGAAATTAGCTGGTGAAATCATAGCCGCTTTTAAAGAAGAAGGTACCGCATACAAGAAGAAAGAAGATACTCACCGTATGGCCGATGCTAATAAAGCATTCTCCCATTTTCGTTTCTAAATAATTCATTGCAAAAAGTTTATGTCAAATAGCTTACTACATACAAGAAACATTGGTATTATGGCGCACATCGATGCTGGTAAAACTACCACCACCGAGCGTATTCTGTACTATACTGGCAAAAGCCATAAAATTGGTGAAGTGCATGACGGTGCTGCTACTATGGACTGGATGGTTCAGGAGCAAGAACGTGGTATCACCATTACTTCTGCTGCTACTACTGTATTTTGGAAACATAACAACATTGAAAATAAAATTAACATCATTGATACTCCCGGACACGTTGACTTCACCGTTGAAGTAGAACGTTCGCTTCGTATCCTTGATGGTGCTGTAGCACTTTTTTGTGCCGTTGGTGGGGTGGAACCTCAATCCGAAACCGTATGGCGTCAAGCTACAAAATATAAAGTTCCTCGTTTGAGCTTCATTAATAAAATGGACCGTTCTGGAGCCGATTTTTATTCTGTAGTAAATCAAATTAAAGAACGTCTAAAAGCCAATCCTGTTCCACTTCAAATTCCAATTGGAAGTGAAGAGCATTTTAAAGGGGTTGTGGATCTCATTCGTAATAAAGCTTTCGTTTGGGATGAAACAGATCAAGGAGTAAATGTATCCGAAATTCCTATTCCTGCTGATTTAATCGAAACCGCTGAAAAGTACCGTATGGCTCTCATTGAAGGTGTGGCTGAAGAAAGCGATCACCTTCTTGAAAAGTTTATGGATGATCCCAATTCAATTACTGAAGAGGAAATGCTTTACCATATTCGTAAAGCTACTGTCGAAATGCGGATAACTCCAGTAATGTGTGGTTCTGCATTTAAAAATAAAGGGGTTCAAATGCTACTTAATGCCGTTATCGACTTCTTACCAAGTCCGCTCGACATTGAAGCTGTAGAAGGAGTTAATCCTGATACAGGTGAAACTGAACTTCGTCATGTGAAATCTGATGCTCCATTTGCAGCTTTAGCTTTCAAAATCGCAACCGATCCTTTCGTAGGACGTATTGCATTCTTCCGAGTTTACTCAGGTAGTCTCGACGCTGGAAGTTATGTACTTAATACCGGTACAGGTAAAAAAGAACGTATCAGCCGAATCATGCAAATGCATGCCAATAAGCAAAATCCATTGGACCGTATCGAAGCAGGAGACATTGGAGCTGCTGTGGGTTTTAAAACCATTCGTACTGGTGATACTCTTTGTGTTGAGGATTTCCCAATAGTTCTTGAATCAATGGATTTCCCAAATCCTGTAATCAGTATTGCCATTGAGCCTAAAACTCAAAAGGATTCTGATAAATTAGGTAACTCCCTAGCAAAACTAGCTGAAGAAGATCCTACTTTCAAAGTTCATACTGATGAAGATAGTGGACAAACCATTATCAGCGGTATGGGAGAATTGCACTTAGAAATTTTGATAGACCGTCTTCAACGCGAGTTCAAAGTAGAGTGTAACCAAGGACAACCTCAGGTAGCTTATAAAGAAGCATTATTGTCAAGCACCGAACACAGAGAAGTTTACAAGAAACAATCGGGGGGTCGTGGTAAATATGCCGATATCCAGTTTGAAATTGGACCTGCTGATAGTGGAGTTGAAGGCCTTCAGTTTATCGATGAAATCAAGGGTGGTGTTATTCCAAAAGAATTTGTCCCCAGCATCGAGAAAGGTTTCAAAGAAGCAATGAAAAATGGTACCCTAGCTGGTTTCGAGTTAGATAACCTTAAAGTACGCTTGTTTTATGGCGGATATCATGCAGTGGATTCAGACCAATTGTCATTTGAATTGGCAGCAAAAGTAGGTTTCAAAGACGCATGTCGTAAACTTAACCGTTGTCTGCTTGAGCCTGTCATGAAGGTAGAAGCAGTTACCCCAGACGATTATATGGGAGATATCATCGGAGACTTAAACAAACGCCGTGGAATGGTTGAAGGAGTTACAGCTAAAGATGGTATTCAAACTATCAAAGCCATGGTTCCGCTAAGCAATATGTTTGGTTATGTTACCAGCTTACGCACCATCAGTTCTGGACGTGCTACATCAACCATGGAATTCCACCATTACGCACAAGTTCCACAAAACATTGCAGACGAAATTATAAAGAAATAAATGCATATTTAAACGCATATGAGTCAGAAAATTAGAATTAAATTAAAATCATTCGATTACAATCTGGTGGATAAATCCGCAGAGAAAATCGTTAAGACTGTAAAATCAACAGGTGCAGTGGTAAACGGACCTATTCCGCTTCCAACCGACAAAAAGATCTATACAGTATTGCGTTCAACATTCGTAAACAAGAAAGCACGCGAGCAATTTGAGCACTCTACTTACAAACGTCTTTTAGATATTTACAGCACCACTTCAAAAACCATTGACGCTCTAATGAAATTAGAATTGCCTAGTGGTGTAGAAGTAGAAATTAAAGTGTAACTGAAAATTAAGTCAATTAGAAATGTCAGGAATAATAGGAAAAAAAATCGGCATGACTAGCCTTTTCGATGCCTCTGGTAAAAATATACCATGCACAGTAATCGAAGCTGGTCCTTGTGTAGTAACACAAGTTAGAACCATGGAAATAGATGGTTATGAGGCTATTCAACTTGCTTTTGACGAAGCAAAAGAAAAGCACACCACCAAAGCCATGATGGGTCATTTCAAAAAAGCAAATACTACTCCTAAACGTGCTTTAGCCGAGTTTACTCGTTTTGAAGTGCGCAGAGCCTTCGGTGATGTAGTTACCGTGGATGTATTTAGCGAAGGAGAATATGTTGACGTATCAGGAAATACCAAAGGAAAAGGATTCCAAGGTGTGGTAAAACGTCACGGTTTTAGTGGTGTAGGTGGAGCAACCCATGGTCAGCACAATCGTTTGCGTGCCCCTGGTTCATTGGGAGCAAGCTCATGGCCTTCACGCGTATTCAAAGGAATGCGTATGGCTGGTCGTACCGGTGGCAACTCCGTGAAAATGATCAACCTTGAAGTGTTAAAAGTTGTACCAGAAAAGAATCTACTTATTGTTAAGGGATCAATTCCAGGTGCTATTAATTCATACGTAAAAGTAGAGAGATGGAGCTAGTAGTATATAAAACCACAGGAGAAGAATCGGGTCGCAAAGTTGTTCTTAACGAACAAATTTTTGGAATCGAGCCCAATGATCACGCTATTTACCTCGATGTAAAATTGCTTCAAGCCAATAAACGTCAAGGAACTCATAGTGCTAAGGAACGTAATGCAGTTTCAGGAAGTACCCGTAAGCTGAAAAGACAAAAGGGAACTGGTGGAGCTCGTTCTGGTGATATTAAGAGTCCATTATTGCGAGGTGGAGGAAGAGTATTTGGACCACGTCCGCGCAACTACTCTTTTAAGTTAAATAAGAAAGTTCGCAAGATTGCCCGTCTGTCGGCACTTACTTACAAAGCCAAAGAAAATGGCATTTTGATAGTAGAAGACTTCAACATGGCAACTCCTAAAACCAAACTGTTTAATCAAATTCTTACCAACCTTAAGGTTAATGAAATCAGAACTTTATTGGTATTACCTATAGTAGATCAAAATATGTATCTAAGCTCACGCAACTTGTTCAGAAGTAGCATTGCCACAGCAAAGGATATCAATACTTACGATTTGCTTCACGCCAATAAATTGATCATCACCGAAAGTGGAATCAAAGAAATTGAAAAATTATTCAACGAATAGATCGATTTAGTTTAATTCATAAACATTAGTAAAGATGAATATTTTAGAAAGGCCCATCATTTCAGAAAAGATGAACCAGTTAAGCGAGAAGTTTCAGCGCTATGGATTCATTGTAAATAAGAAGGCCAACAAGATTCAGATTAGAAAGGCAGTTGAAGAACTTTACAATGTTGAAGTTGTGGCTGTAAACACCATGAATTATAGTGGTAAAAGTAAGACCCGTGGTACTAAATCGGGTTTTATTTCCGGTAGCACCGGTGCTTTCAAAAAAGCAGTTATCACCTTAGCAGATGGTCAAAGTATTGATTTTTATAGTAATATCTAGTAGAAGATAGAGATGGCTTTAAAGAAATTCAAACCAACAACCTCCAGTCAACGCTTCAAAATTGTAAGCGCATTTGACGACATCACAACCGCAACACCTGAAAAGAGTTTGTTGGCTCCAGTCAAAAATTCAGGTGGTCGCGACAATAAAGGTAAAATGACCATGCGCTACATTGGTGGCGGTCATAAAAAGCAATACCGTATCATCGACTTTAAACGTGAGAAGGACGGAGTTCCTGCAACCGTTAAAAGTATTGAGTACGATCCAAATCGTACCGCACGTATCGCATTGCTATTTTATGCAGATGGTGAAAAACGTTATATTGTAGCACCCAAAGGCTTGCAAGTTGGCAAAACCTTAATGTCAGGTCCAGGAAGCGCACCAGAAGTTGGTAATACACTTTTGCTGAGCGAGATTCCATTCGGTACCATCATTCACAACATTGAGTTGCGTCCCGGTCAAGGAGCTAAAATGGCTCGTAGCGCTGGAAGTTACGCACAATTGATGTCGCGAGACGGAAAGTTTGCCATCATCAAATTGCCTTCAGGCGAAACCCGAATGATACTTCAAAGCTGCCGCGCAACCGTAGGTATGGTGAGTAACCCTGACCATAACTTGGAAGTGAGTGGAAAAGCAGGTCGTACTCGTTGGATGGGTCGTCGTCCTCGTGTAAATGCTGTACGTATGAATCCTGTCGATCACCCCATGGGTGGAGGAGAAGGACGTTCTACGGGAGGTCACCCAAGATCACGTAAAGGCACTCCAGCTAAAGGTTATCGTACCCGTAGCAAGAAAAACCTTTCGGATAAGTATATAGTTGAAAGAAAGAAGAAGTAATTTAATAGCCTAAGAATATGAGTCGTTCGCTTAAAAAAGGTCCATTTATACACTACAAACTAGACCGTAAGGTATTGGCCGCTCAAGAGTCAGGAAAAAAATCCACCATCAAAACATGGTCGAGAGCATCAATGATCTCTCCCGATTTTGTTGGATTAACATTAGCAGTTCATAATGGAAATAAATTTATTCCAGTGTATGTAACTGAAAATATGGTAGGTCACAAGTTAGGTGAGTTTTCGCCCACCCGTACATTCCGTGGCCATGCTGGTAGTAAAAATAAAGGCAAGAAATAAATTCTAAAGTCATGGGAGTTAGAAAACGTAAAAGCGCTGAAGTACGCAAAGAGAATAACAAAAGCACCTATTTTGCTAGGTTAAATGATGTTCCAACTTCACCACGCAAGATGAGACTTGTGGCCGACTTAGTTCGTAACGTAAATGTTGAACAAGCGTTGGCTATTCTGAAACATTCACCAAAAGAAGCTTCAGATCGCTTATATAAATTATTGTTAAGTGCTATAAGTAATTGGCAAGCCAAAAACCAAGGTGCCCGAATGGAAGAAGCTCACTTATTTGTAAGTGAAGTATTCGTAGATAGCGGTCGTCAGCTGAAACGTATCCGTACTGCCCCACAAGGTCGTGCCAATCGTATCCGCAAGCGCTCTAACCACATTACCTTGTTTCTTAACAGTAGAGTAGAGCTTAACACCGAAATTACAAACAATTAATTAGTCGAAAATGGGTCAAAAAGCAAATCCAATAGGTTTACGATTAGGAATCACTCGTGGTTGGGATTCTAACTGGTTTGGTGGAAAAAGTTTCGAAACAAAAATCGTAGAAGACGATAAAATTCGTAAGTATTTGAAAGCACGTCTAGCAAAAGCTAGCGTTTCAAAAATAAATATCGAAAGAACTCTTAAGTTAATCACTGTTACCATCAATACCGCCCGTCCTGGAATCATTATTGGTAAACAAGGTACCGAAGTAGATAAACTCAAAGAAGAGCTTAAAAAAATTACTGGTAAAGAAATACAAATCAATATCCTTGAGATAAAGAGACCGGAACTCGATGCTTACTTGGTAGGCCAATCCGTGGCTCAACAAATTGAAGGTCGTGTTTCATACCGTAGAGCAATTAAAATGGCTATAGCAAGCAGTATGCGAATTGGCGCCGAAGGTATCAAAGTTATGATATCAGGTCGAATTGGTGGCGCTGAAATGGCTCGTAGTGAAATGTACAAAGAAGGTCGTATTCCGTTACATACCCTTCGCGCCGATATCGATTATGCATTGGTTGAAGCACATACCACTTACGGATTGCTTGGAGTTAAAGTGTGGATTTTTAAAGGTGAAGTTTATGGCAAACGCGACTTTAGCGTTTACGAGTCAGCAGCCGTTAATGCTAATGATGCCAACCGTAAAAACACCAATCAACGCAATAAGAAGAATCCACGCAAAAGAACTCGATAACCCAATATTAACGAACCTCTAAAATTTTGTAATAATGTTACAGCCAAAGAGAACAAAGTTCAGAAAACAAATGAAGGGAAGAATGAAAGGAAACGTGTCTCGCGGGGCAATGTTATCTTTCGGTTCTTTTGGAATAAAATCCCTTGAAGAAACCTGGATTACCGGACGTCAAATTGAAGCTGCTCGTCAAGCAGTTACCCGTTACATGAAACGTGAAGGGCAAATTTGGATTCGCCTATTCCCCGACAAACCTATCACCAAAAAGCCTGCAGAGGTACGTATGGGTAAAGGAAAAGGTGCACCTGAAGGATTTGTTGCCCGATGCAAACCTGGTAAAATCTTATTTGAAGCCGAAGGAGTATCCTTGGAAGTGGCTAAAGAAGCAATGCGCTTAGCAGCCCAAAAACTTCCAGTGAAGACTAAATTTATCGTACGAAACGATTACTCTGAATAGTCGGGTTAACCTTTAAAATCTAAGAATCAAACCATGAAAAAAGAAGTAATTAAAGATTTATCCACCGACGATCTTAAAGATCGTTTAAGTGAAGAGCAGTTGTTTTTGACCAAAACCAAATTGCATCATGCAGTTAGTCAAATCGAAAACCCTCAAGTCATCAAAAATACCCGCAAAAGTATTGCTCGTATTAATACTGAATTGAGAAAACGTGAATTAGAAGCTGCTAGTAAATAATGTTAATCCGAACCAAGATGGAAGAAAGCAGAAACTTAAGAAAAGAACGTATAGGTGTTGTAGTTAGCAACAAGATGGATAAAACCATCTCCGTTAACATAGAACGTAAAGTTAAACATCCTATGTACGGAAAATTCGTAAAGAGATCCAAAAAATATTTGGCTCATGACGAACTAAACACTTGCGGCATTGGTGATACCGTGCGTATCATGGAAACTCGTCCGCTTAGTAAAAACAAATGTTGGAGATTAGTCGAAATCATTGAAAGAGCTAAATAATTATGTTACAACAAGAATCAAGAGCAATAGTAGCCGATAATAGCGGCGCCAGAGAAGTACTCGTTATTCGAGTGCTTGGAGGAACAAAACGTCGTTACGCTCGCATAGGCGACAAAGTAGTAGTGACCATAAAAAATGCTATCCCCAGTGGTAACGTTAAAAAAGGTACAGTAGCAAAAGCAGTGGTTGTTCGCTCCAAAAAAGAAATCCGCCGCAACGATGGATCCTACATCCGTTTCGATGATAACGCTGTAGTATTGTTAAATGGAGCAGGTGAAATGATGGGTACCCGCATTTTTGGTCCCGTTGCCCGTGAACTTCGTGAAAAGAAGTTTATGAAAATAGTTTCATTAGCACCCGAAGTATTGTAGGTATAACTCGCAAGAATTGAAGTAAAATGAATGCAAAATTAAAACTCAAAAAAAACGATATCGTAAAAGTTATCGCTGGTCAAGACAAAGGCAAAGATGGTAAGATCCTCGAGATCATTACTGAGAAAAACAAAGCCTTAGTCGAAGGTGTTAACATGGTATCCAAGCATACTAAGCCTAGTGCTAAGCACCCTCAAGGCGGTATCATTCAGAAAGAAGCCCCCATCCACATCTCAAATCTTATGTTTGTTGATGCTAAAGGTAAAGCTACACGCGTAGGCCGTAAAGAGGTTGATGGAAAAATTGTTCGTTACTCTAAAAAATCAGAGGAGGTAATTAAATAATGAATTATACACCAAGTCTTAAAGTAAAATATTCCGACGAAATTGTTCCAGCTTTAATGCAACAATTTAATTATAAGTCGATAATGGAAGTTCCTCGCTTAATGAAGATTTCTATTAACCAAGGCGTAGGTAATGCCATTAGCGATAAAAAAATGCTTGACCTCACCGTTGAAGAACTTTCTAATATCGCTGGTCAAAGAGCCGTTAAAACATTGTCAAAAAAGGACATCTCAAACTTCAAACTTCGTAAAGGTGTGGGCATTGGTGCTCGTGTAACCCTTCGTCGCGAAAGAATGTACGAATTCCTTGAAAGACTCGTAAATGTTTCTTTGCCCCGCGTACGTGACTTTAGAGGTATCAATAATAAAGGTTTCGACGGTAAAGGAAATTACAACCTCGGTATCAAAGAACAATTGATCTTCCCCGAAATTGTAATGGATAAAGTAACTCGTATCCAAGGTATGAACATCACCTTCGTAACCACTGCTAAAACAGACGCCGAAGCATACGCATTGTTGAAAGAATTTGGATTACCATTTAAAACTGATAAATAATGGCTAAAGAATCAATGAAAGCGCGCGAGCGCAAAAGAGAAAAAATGGTAGCTAAATATGCCAAGAAAAGAGCTGCCCTTAAAGAGGCTAACGATGTGGAAGGTTTACAAAAACTTCCAAAAAATGCTAGCCCAGTGCGTTTGCATAACCGTTGCCAACTTTCAGGTCGTCCAAGAGGGTATATGCGCCAATTTGGAATCAGCCGTATCAACTTCCGCGAAATGGCGCTCGCAGGCCTTATCCCTGGAGTTAAGAAAGCAAGCTGGTAAATATTAAATATTAATTTTTAAAATACAATAAGATGGTAACCGATCAAATAGCAGATTATTTGACTAGAATTAGAAATGCAGTAGCTGCAAAACATAAAGTAGTCGAAGTGCCTTCTTCAAACATGAAAAAAGAAATAACCAAAATTCTCTACAATAAAGGTTATATTCTTAGTTACAAGTTTGTTGATGAGGGCGTTAGTAAAACAATCAAAATTGCACTTAAGTATCATCCCGAAACTAAAGCCTCAGCAATTCAATCCTTGGAACGTATTAGTAAACCTGGTTTACGTAAATATGCCAATTCAAAAAGCATTCCTAGAGTAATCAATGGTCTAGGTATCGCAATTCTGTCAACTTCAAGCGGTATTATTACCGATAAAGAAGCTCGTCAATTGAATGTAGGTGGGGAAGTTATTTGTTATGTAAGCTAATTTTCAAAAAAGATAACGTATGTCAAGAATAGGAAAAATGCCCATCGCTATACCTGCTGGTGTAGAGATCAACATCAACATCAATAGCATTGTTGTTAAAGGAAAATTAGGAACGCTTACTCAAGCATTTGATCATAATGCAGTTGAAGTTAAAGTTGAAAACAACCAAATATTAGTACAACGGTTTAATGATTCAAAAGATGCTCGCTCTAAACATGGTCTTTATCGTGCTTTAATCAATAACATGGTTAAAGGTGTTTCCGAAGGATTTAAATCAGTACAGGAATTAGTTGGGGTAGGTTACCGTGCCGTAACTCAAGAGCAAGTTCTAGATTTGTCTCTTGGTCAATCTCACCACATCTATTTTCAAATTCCTGCTGAAGTGAAGGTTGAAACCATTTCTGAAAAAGGTAAAAACCCACTCGTAGTACTTACCACTGCCGATAAGCAATTGTTAGGTCAAATCAGTTCAAAAATCAGATCATTACGCAAACCTGAACCATACAAAGGTAAAGGGGTTCGTTACCAAAATGAGGTTGTACGTAGAAAAGCTGGTAAATCAGCTGGTAAAAAATAATATTATAAATAAAGCACGATGAAAGATACAAAATTATTTCACAGATCTCGGATTAGACGCCGTGTTCGCGCCAAAATATCAGGAACTCCTGAACGTCCAAGATTGAGTGTTTTTAGAAGCAATAAACAAATTTATGCACAGATTATCGACGACGCAGCAGGTCGCACCATTGCAGCTGCTTCTTCAATCGATAAAGAAGTAGCTTCTAAAAAAGTTAACAAAATAGAACAAGCCAAGTTAGTAGGTGCACTTTTAGCCGATCGCGCTAAAGAAGCCGAAGTAGAAACTGTGGTCTTCGACCGCGGAGGTTATATCTACCACGGACGTGTTAAGTCATTGGCTGATGGAGCTAGAGAAGGTGGTCTTAATTTTTAAAACAACGGAAAAGGTATGAACGATAATAAAATCAAATCAAGCGAAATTGAATTTAAAGATCGCCTTGTAAGCATCCAAAGAGTTACCAAAGTAACCAAAGGAGGAAGAACATTTAGCTTTTCAGCAATTGTGGTTGTTGGAAACGAAAATGGGGTGGTAGGTTACGGACTAGGAAAAGCCAATGAGGTGACTGCAGCTATATCAAAAGGAATTGATGATGCTAAAAAACACTTGATTCAAGTGCCTCTTAACAAAGGAACCCTGCCTCATGAGCAAACAGGAAAGTATAGCGGAGCTCGCGTTTTTATGAAACCCGCTTCTGCTGGTACTGGAGTAATTGCCGGTGGTGCAATGCGTGCCGTGCTTGAAAGCGTTGGAATAAAGGATGTGTTAGCTAAATCAAAAGGGTCTTCAAACCCTCACTCTGTGGTAAAAGCAACGATTGACGCTCTATCCCAACTCAGAGATCCTCGCACCATCGCTAAAATGCGTGGTATTACTTTAAATAAAGTTTTTAATGGTTAATTTCGGAAGCATTAATATAGTATTTTTGCACGTTTAAAATTAAGGAGAATGGAAAAGCTCAGAATTAAACAAATCAAAAGCGGTATAGGCCGCCCAGAGGATCAAAAGCGTACCCTAAAAGCTTTAGGAATTAGCAAGATGCAACGTCCACGCGAAGTTGTAGTAAGCCCTCAAGTATTGGGTATGATCGAAAAAGTAAAGCATTTGCTTTCAGTAGAAGAAGTTTAGTATTTAATATTTTAAGTAATAAAGTAATGGATTTAAGTAATCTTAAACCAGCCTCAGGCTCAGTAAAAAATCGTAAGCGCATTGGTCGCGGTCAAGGTTCTACTCGTGGTGGTACCTCTACGCGTGGACATAAAGGTCAAAAATCTCGTTCTGGCTATTCTTCAAAAGCTGGATTCGAAGGAGGTCAAATGCCTTTGTACCGTCGCTTACCTAAGTTTGGTTTCAAAAACATCAATCGTGTCGAATATCAAGGTATAAACCTAGATGTTATACAAGCACTTTGCGATTCAAAAGGAATTTCCTTTTTCGATTTTGAAGTGTTTGTTAACAACGGTTTAGCCAGCAAGAATGATTTGGTTAAAATACTAGGACGTGGTGTCCTAAGTTCAAAAGTTGAAATCCATGCTCACGCATTTACTGCTACTGCCTTATCGGCTATCGAAAAAGTAAATGGTGTTGCAACCAAACTTTAATATTTTATGAAGAAATTTATAGAAACATTAAAGAACATTTGGCATATAGAAGAGTTACGTAATCGTATCATTCTAACGTTGTCGCTTGTGATGATTTACCGTTTGGGAGCCTATGTAGTTCTTCCAGGGGTAGATCCTCGCGGTTTGGAAGCCCTCCAACAACAAGGTGAAGACGGATTGATTGGACTTATTAATATGTTTTCAGGTGGAGCTTTCTCCAATGCATCCATTTTTGCGTTGGGTATTATGCCTTATATCACTGCATCCATCGTGATTCAGCTTTTGACTATGGCAGTTCCTTACTTCCAAAAGATTCAAAAAGAAGGAGAAAGTGGTCGTAAGAAAATAAATCAAATTACCCGACTCCTAACCGTAATTATTGTGGCTTTTCAGGCTCCAGGATACATCGCTAATATGATTAATACTCTTGGAAAATATTACCAAAGCGAGTCAGGTGCTGTTTTAGAAACCGTTCCATTATATACCGATAGCCCAACCTTTTTCTATGTTTTATCTGTAGTTATCCTTATTGCAGGTACCATGTTTATTATGTGGTTAGGTGAGCGTATTACCGATAAAGGTATTGGAAATGGTATTTCTTTAATCATTATGATTGGTATTATTGCACGTCTTCCAATGGCTCTTGTTGCTGAGTTTTCATCTAAAGTAACTCAACAAACAGGAGGGTTGGTGATGTTCCTAGCCGAAATGGTATTCCTTGTATTTGTAATATTAGTAACCATTCTTCTGGTACAAGGTACACGCCGAGTTCCAATTAATTTCGCTAAACGAATCGTTGGAAATAAACAATATGGTGGCGTACGTCAATATGTTCCTTTGAAAGTGAATGCAGCTGGTGTAATGCCTATCATCTTTGCTCAAGCAATCATGATGTTGCCCATCACTATTATTGGATATGCACAATCTGATAACTTAAGTTGGTTTGCCACTGCTTTTAGCGATTTTCAAGGTTTTTGGTATAACTTGGTATTTGGCCTTATGATTATTGCTTTTACCTATTTCTATACTGCAATTACCATTAACCCTAACCAAATTGCTGAGGATCTTAAGAAAAATGGAGGCTTCATCCCTGGTGTAAAACCAGGTAAAAAGACTGCAGAGTTTTTAGATAATATCTTAAGCCGCGTAACCCTTCCTGGTTCAATTTTCCTCGCTTTTGTAGCTATCATGCCAGCTATTGTTGGTCAAGTGGGTGTAAATCAGCAATTCGCACAGTTTTTTGGAGGTACTTCATTGCTTATCCTAGTAGGAGTAGTCTTGGATACACTTCAACAAATTGAAAGTCACTTGTTGATGCGTCATTACGATGGATTAACCAAAACAGGACGCATTAAAGGCCGCAATAGCAATATGTATGGTGTTAGTGGCGTAAATATGTAATAACTTAAGTGTTTAAACATGATCGTAAAAACACTTGAAGAGATAGAATTAATTAGACAAAGTTCTTTACTTGTTGGAAAAACTCTGGCTGAAGTGGCTAAAATCATGAAGCCCGGAGTCAAAACTATTGAAATGGATCGCTTAGCCGAGACTTTTATCCGAGATCATAAAGCTGAACCCGGATTTAAAGGATACGGTGGGTTTCCCGCAACACTTTGTATCTCTATCGGAGATGAAGTGGTACATGGAATTCCGGGCGATCGCGAACTTAAAGATGGTGATTTGGTTTCGGTGGATTGTGGCACTTTACTCAATAGCTTTTACGGCGACTATGCCTACTCCTTTGCAATAGGAGAATGCGATGATGATCTCTTGAAACTTCAACAGGTCACCAAGGAGTCGCTTTACCTAGGTGCTGAACAGGCAATATTAGGTCGTAGAACAGGCGATATAGGCTATGCCATCCAGAGTTACGTTGAAAGTTTTGGTTACTCCGTGGTTAGAGATCTTACCGGACATGGTATAGGTCGCAAACTTCACGAAGGTCCCGAAGTTCTCAATTATGGAAAAAGAGGAAGCGGAAAAATGCTGCCTGAAAATCTTGTGATTTGCATCGAACCCATGATTAATATGGGAGTTAAAGAAGTAACACAAGACCATGATGGATGGACTATCAGAACTAAAGACCATAAAGCCTCGGCTCATTTTGAGCACATGGTGGTGGTTAAATCCAACAAACCTGAGTTTTTGTCGACGTATGAATTTATAGAAGAAGTATTAAAGCATAACAAAAATATTAGATAATATGGCAAAACAAGTATCAATCGAACAAGATGGAATCGTCCTAGAATCCTTGGGCAATGCCATGTTTCGTGTTGAGCTTGAAAATGGACATGTGTTGATTGCCCATATTTCTGGTAAAATGCGAATGCACTACATAAAAATATTGCCTGGAGATAAGGTAAGACTCGAAATCTCACCTTATGACTTGTCCAAAGGAAGAATTTCATTTAGATACAAATAGCAAACAATAAACAACAGATAAAATGAAGATTAGAGCATCTGTAAAAAAGAGAAGTGAAGATGATATCATCGTTCGTCGTAAAGGCAGAGTATACATCATCAATAAGAAAAACCCTAAGCTGAAACAGCGTCAGGGCTAATTTATAATTTAATTATTTTAACGTAACCATTTAATTAAAAGTCTATGGCTAGAATCGCGGGAGTAGACATCCCAAACAACAAGAGAGGCGAAATTGCCCTGACTTATATCTTCGGAATAGGTCGTAGCACTGCAAAAACTATACTGGAAACGGTTGGAGTTGACATCAACAAGAAAGTGAACGACTGGGATGATGAAGATCAAAAGAAGATACGTGAATACATCGGAAAGAACATTACCGTTGAAGGCGAATTACGTTCAGAAGTACAAATGAACATTAAACGTCTAATGGATATTGGATCCTATCGTGGTGTACGTCATCGTCTCGGATTACCTCTACGTGGTCAAAGCACTAAGAACAATGCCCGTACTCGTAAAGGTAAGAAAAAGACAGTTGCTGGAAAGAAAAAGGCAACTAAATAAGTAGGGTAAAAAGTTTAAAGAAAAACTTAAAGTATTAGTAGCATTATGGCAAAAAACGTAAAGAAAGGTAAAGTGACGAAAAAGCGCGTGGTGAAAATTGAACCACTCGGTCACGCTCATGTAAGTGCTACCTTTAACAACATCATTGTATCGTTGACCAACACTGCCGGACAGGTAATATCATGGTCATCAGCAGGTAAAATGGGTTTTAAAGGTTCCAAGAAAAACACCCCTTACGCAGGACAGCTCGCCGCTGAAGACTGCGCTAAAGTTGCTTTCGATTTAGGTTTACGCAAAGTGAAGGTTTTTGTTAAAGGCCCAGGAGCAGGTCGCGAATCTGCTATCCGTGCTATCAACAATTCCGGCATCGAAGTAACCGATATTATGGATCATACACCACTACCACACAATGGTTGTCGTCCTCCTAAACGTCGTAGAGTGTAAGTAAAGTTTAACTAAGAAAAATAGAATAACATGGCAAGATATATTGGTCCAAAAACCAAAATCGCAAGAAAATTTAACGACCCAATCTTCGGTGCGGATAAAAATTTTGAAAAGAAAAAATATCCTCCCGGACAACATGGCCAGTCTCGTAAAAGAAGTAAACTATCCGAATATGGTACTCAGCTTCAAGCTAAACAAAAAGCTAAGTATACTTATGGTATCCTTGAGCGCCAGTTCCGCAATTTGTTCGAATCAGCAAGTCGTCGCGAAGGAATTACCGGTGAAAACTTACTTCGTCTTTGCGAAGCTCGTTTAGATAACACCGTTTACCGTTTAGGAATTGCTCCTACTCGCGCAGCTGCTCGTCAATTGGTTTCTCACCGTCACATTACTGTTAATGGCGAAATGGTGAATATTCCAAGCTATAGCCTTCGCGCTGGTGAAGTGGTAAGCGTTCGTGAAAAATCGAAATCTTTAGAAGCAATCACCCTAAGTCTATCCGGTCGTAAAATGAGTTTCCCTTGGTTAACTTGGGACGCACAAAAAATGGAAGGTACCTTTTCAAGCTACCCAGAACGTGCCGATATCCCCGAAAACATCAATGAACAATTGATCGTTGAATTGTACTCTAAGTAATTTTTTCAAATAATTAAAATCATATTAGATGTCTATTATAGCATTTCAAAAACCCGATAGAGTTATCATGGTCGAGAGTGACGATTACAAAGGTATCTTTGAATTCCGTCCCCTTGAACCTGGTTACGGTATTACTGTTGGTAATGCCTTGCGTCGTATTCTCTTAAATAGCCTCGAAGGTTACGCTATTACTAGCGTTCGTATCGATGGTGTTGATCAAGAGTTTTCTTCTATCGACGGTGTTATTGAAGATGTTACCGATATCGTTCTTAACCTTAAGAAAATTCGTTTTCGACGTCAAATTGACTCCTACGAAAACGAAAAGGTTCTGATTAGTATCAGTAATCAAGATATGTTTACTGCTGGTGATATCAACAAGTTTCTTTCTGGATTTCAAGTTCTAAATCCTGAATTGGAAATTTGCCACATGAATACCAACGTTAAACTTAATATCGAACTTAACATCGAAAAGGGTAGAGGTTATGTGCCTGCTGAAGAAAATAAAGTAATGAACGCACCTCTAGGTACCATTTTTATCGATTCCATCTATACTCCCATTCGTAATGTGAAGTATAAAGTCGAAAATTATCGTGTTGAACAAAAAACCGACTACGAAAAGTTGATTATGGAAATCGATACCGATGGTTCCATCAAACCTATCAATTCTTTAAAGGAGGCAGCTAAGATTTTAATTCAACATTTTATGTTATTTTCTGATGAGAAAATTACTCTCGATGTGGAAGAAACTCCTGTAGCAGAAGAATTTGACGAAGGTACGCTCCATATACGTCAATTATTGAAATCTCGTTTGATTGATCTTGATCTTTCTGTGAGAGCTCTTAATTGCCTTAAAGCTGCCGAAGTTGAAACTCTTGGAGAACTTGTATCTTTCAATAGAAACGACCTGTTGAAATTCAGAAATTTCGGTAAGAAATCTCTGACTGAATTAGAAGAATTGGTTAGGGCTAAAAATCTAACCTTTGGAATGAATGTAGCCAAATTTAAATTGGATAAGGAATAATAGCGATGAGACATAACAAAAAATTTAACCACCTAGGAAGAACAGCTTCGCATAGAAGCGCCATGTTGTCAAATATGGCTACTTCTTTGATTATACATAAACGTATAAAAACTACTGTAGCTAAAGCCAAAGCGCTTAGAATCTACATCGAACCCATAATCACCCGTTCAAAAGCCGATACTACTCACTCACGTCGTATGGTTTTTCGTAAGTTACAAAGCAAAGATGCTGTAAGCGAACTGTTTCGTGATATCTCTGCTAAAATAATGGATCGTCCTGGTGGTTATACTCGCATTTTAAAAATTGGTAATCGTCTTGGTGATAATGCAGAAATGTGTATTATCGAATTGGTGGATTACAATACCAATATGATTGGTAAAGCACCTAAAGCCGCTAAAACCACTCGTAGAAGATCAACAAAAAAAGTAAAAACTGCCACCGAAACTACTGAGGCAGCTGCTGAATAACGCATTAGCATTATTTTAACTTTATATTTAGGGTTTGCAGTTTTGCAGACCCTTTTTTTATTACTTTTATTCGCTCAAATAGATCCTAGTTTTTTAGTGATACTTACAATAAATCAATAACATAGCTCTTTCGAGCTTTCTAATTTTATTTTCATTATGAGCCAAATTATTAATATTCAAGCCAGACAAATTCTGGATTCAAGAGGTAATCCCACTGTTGAGGTGGATGTGATGACCGAAAGTGGTATTATTGGTCGTGCAGCGGTTCCTTCTGGTGCTTCTACGGGAATACACGAAGCAGTCGAATTGCGCGATAATGACCAAAAACTTTTTCTTGGTAAAGGCGTTCTAACTGCGGTTAACAACGTGAATACCATTCTTAATCAAGAACTCCAAGGTTTTTTTGTAACTGACCAATCGGAGATCGATCGTAAAATGATTGAACTTGATGGAAGTCCCAATAAGGGAAATCTCGGTGCCAACGCTATCTTGGGTGTTTCTCTTGCTTGCGCCCGTGCGGCATCTCAAGCAGTAAACCAACCTTTGTATCGATACATTGGTGGTGTTAATGCTAATATGCTTCCCATTCCAATGATGAACATTATCAATGGAGGGTCTCATGCCGATAATTCAATCGATTTTCAAGAATTTATGATTATGCCTGTAGGTGCAAAACGCTTTTCAGATGCCATTCGTATGGGAGCTGAAGTTTTTCATCATCTTAAATCGGTTCTTAAAAAAGCTGGATACTCCACTAACGTTGGTGATGAAGGTGGTTTTGCCCCTAATCTAAAATCCAACGAAGAAGCAGTTCAGGTGATTTTAAAAGCCATAGAAAATGCTGGATATCGTCCCGGTGAAGACATTTGCTTAGCTCTTGATCCTGCTTCAAGCGAATATTACCTTCCTCAAGAAAATATGTACCACCTTAAATGGTCAACTGGCGAAAAATTAACCCCAGCTCAGATGGTTGACTTTTGGGCCGATTGGACAAAAAAATATCCTATCATCTCCATCGAAGATGGTATGGCTGAAGATGATTGGGCTGGCTGGAAATTGATGACCGATAAAATGGGAAATACAACCCAACTTGTTGGAGATGATTTGTTTGTTACCAACACCCAAAGATTGATAGAAGGTATTAATAAAAAAGTTGCCAATTCCATTCTTGTGAAAGTCAACCAGATTGGTACGCTTACCGAAACCTTGAATGCAATTGATATGGCTACTCGAAATCAATACACTTCCATTATCTCGCACCGAAGTGGAGAAACTGAAGATGTATTTATTGCCCACTTGGCAGTAGCTATGAATACAGGTTTAATTAAAACGGGTTCTGCTTCTCGTTCCGACCGTATAGCCAAATACAACGAACTTCTTCGCATTGAAGAAGCTCTTGGCGACGACGCTCGTTATCTTGGTAAAGCTTTCAAATACGCTTTATAATTTTTATAAATAGATAGTTACAGTGGCCACAAATGTCTAATTTTGTGGCCACTTTTTTCATGGTAGAACTATCCCAGATACGCTTGGTATTCCATTTATTATTGCTTTATGAAAATTCATCGAATTCGATTGTCCCAGTTTATATTTATCTTCCTTGCTAACCTTTTTTTTGTTGGCTGCACTAATTCGAAACCCGAACAGACAACCTATATTAAAGTAAGAATGATGGGTGCTGAGAATAAATCGGCTTTGATTCAGCAACTTGGATACGAAATGGCCTCTGTGGATACCCTTGATTTTGATGGACAGGGGCAATTGATAATTCCATTAAGTATTACTCAATCTGCCTATTTCAAGCTTTCAGTAGGTAGAAATGAACTTAATCTCTTCATGCGTCCCGGTGACTCTTTGATTATAACCGCTCATATTAAAGATATCAATCGTTCTCTTAAGTACTCTGGAACTGCTCCTTTCTATAATGATTATTTGGCCAATTATTTTTCTCGGAGTAATGGGTTCCAAGACCAGATTTATGGACTAACCTCAAAATCTGAAAAATCGGTTCAACATTCCTTTGACTCCCTGAAGGCTCTGCAATTGGACGATTTGAATCAACTGATCAAATCCATCTCTGGGCTCGACTCCTATTTTATCAAGATTGAAAAGGCGAGAGCGCTTTATGAATGGGCTAATTTACATCTATATTATCCTCAATTTTATGCCTACGCCCTTCGTAAACCAATATCTCAATTTTCACCAGATTATTATGCTTATTTGGGAGCCTTGGATTTCAACGATGCCACTTTGGTTGATCTTCCTGTTTATATTGGTTTTATTCAGGAGTTTATTCGCTTTAATTCTGAAATGGAATATCGAAAAATAATGGATAGTACTGATGTCCCTTATGTGAGCTTTCAGCTTTTGAATTTGGATAAAAAAGTTGAGCAAGCTGAGGTGAAGTCTAAAGTTGCAGCTGAAATTGTGAAGGATCATGTCAAAATGAATGGGGTGAAGGATATTGACAGCTATTTGCCTTTATTTCAACGTATTTGCTCCAGTAAATACTATATTGAGCAAGTTGATGCTCAACTTATTTCGTGGAATCACCTGAGGCCAGAAATGCCAGCCAAGGATTTCCAGTTTATGGATGCAACGGGTAAACTTGTGAAACTATCCGACTTTAGGGGTAAATGGGTTTATCTTGATGTTTGGGCTAGTTGGTGCAGTCCCTGTCTTGTTGAAATACCTCACCTGAAAGAATTAGAACGTCAATTCCAGAATCAAGGATTTGTTTTTATAAGTGTATCTGTCGATAATGACATTAAAAATTGGCAAAGTGCCATCAAGACTTATAACCTCAAGGGCTTTCAACTGTGGTCAGGCCCTGATAAAATATGGCGCGAGTTTTATAGAGTAAGTGGCATTCCTCGTTTTATGATTATTGATCCTGAGGGTAATTTTTACCAATCCAGTGCTGATAATCCTAGCGCTGGAGTTCATAAGACTTTACAACAAATTGTTAAGGATAATGCTGTGGTTCAATAATTTTTTTTCATAACTTTGGTGACGTTAAAATTAATCTCACGAAAAGCCGATGACTGAAGATTTTCTTTACTACTTATGGAAATTTAGAGTTTATTCCATTCCTGCGTTTACTACCCAAGGTAAAGCGATTCGCGTGGTGGATGTAGGCCAACAAAATACAGGAAGTGGTCCTGACTTCTCTGGTGCCCGCATTTATATTGATGATATCATGTGGGCTGGTAATGTAGAAATTCATGTAAAATCTTCCGACTGGAATAGGCACCGCCATCAACACGACTCCGCTTACGATTCGGTGATACTTCATGTGGTTTATGAGCATGATATGGAGATTGTTACTTCCGGAAACTCAACTTTGGAAGTGTTTGAACTCAAGGGGCAATTTGATATTCAACAATATTTAAGGTATAATCAAATTATAGCCTCACGCTTATGGATACCATGTTCTGGGCAATGGCATCAGTATAACGACTTTACCGTTTATAGTTGGCTTGATCGAATGCTTATTGAACGCTTGGAAGCAAAAGTTGAAGCCATAGAGAGTATTTTGTCGCAGTTTCAGGGAAATTGGGAGCAAGCTTTTTACGTTAGCCTAGCTAGGAATTTTGGTTTTAATGTCAACTCAGAAGCGTTTGAACAGCTTGCTAGGAGTATTCCTATTCAAGTTCTTGCTCGTTACAAGGATAGTGTTTTTCAGCTTGAAGCTTTGCTCTTTGGACAAGCATCTTTGCTCAACAGTCAACTCCTTGACGGATATGTACACGAATTAAAGGGTGAATATGAATATCTAGCCAAGAAACATCAGTTAAAACCCATTGAAGGTTATTTATGGAAGTTTATGCGATTGCGACCCGTTAATTTTCCTACCTTGCGTATTGCCCAATTTGCCCAATTGATTCACCAGTCATCACACCTTTTTTCAAAAGTTCTCACTGCAACTAAACTATCTGATCTTCAGGTGCTTTTTTCATTAAAAGCCAGTGAATATTGGGATAAGCATTACCATTTTGCTAAAAAAGCAAAGGAGTTTCCTAAAGTTTTTGGTGATAGCTCTTTCGATTTGGTTCTCATCAATACCATTGTCCCATTTTTATTTGTTTACGGCCATCATCAAAATTCTGAAGAATTAAAAGAACGGGCTTTTATGTTTTTGCAACATACCAAGGCCGAGAGCAATAGCATCATTCAGCGCTTTGCCAAGGAATCTGTAATTGCACACCATGCAGGTCAAAGTCAAGCACTACTACACTTAAAAAATCAATATTGCAGCCATATTTCTTGCTTGCAATGTGCACTAGGAATGGAACTTATACGAGGAAATCGAAATAAGAAAGTTGAATAAACTAGAAATTAGGTATTACTTTGTGAGATATTGGGAAGGTTTGTAATAGGCCTCTTTGCCAGGATAGCTAAATTTTGCTTTGGCAATACGCTCTGGGAAAACAAAGAAATCGAAATAACCTGTGCTGCATAATTCATGATCCGAATTAAACAGTTGAGCTTCAATTTTTGCGATGTTTTTTTCCTGTGATACTACTTTTGCTTTAATATGAATAAACTCTTGGGTTGTAAAAACCTTATGGTGAAAATTGACAGTTAAACTCTGGGTAACACCGGCGGAACCTAGTTTTATATGAACACACCAAGAAGCAACCTCATCAAGTAAGGTGGTTTGTATGCCACCATGAAGCAAATTGATGAACCCTTGAAAGTTTGGGTCAACTTTCCATTTGCCGATTACAAATTCGTCTTCTTCGAAAAAGCTAATATTTAATCCAATGGGATTGTTCGGACTACATCCAAAACACTTATAATCAGGATGCCCTTCAAAGGCTTTGTATAATTCTGTCATCTAGGGTTAGCATAAATTATCCCACATTGCTAATCTTTTGCAGTAAGGGTTCGTTAATTATTTCAATACGTTTGCCTTTGGTGGCAATGATATTGTCAGTTTTAAAGTCTTTGATAATACGGATTACACTTTCGGGAGCCATTCCAGTGAGTGCAGCTAAGTCTTTTCTACTCAAAGGAAGATCAAATTTGGAGCTTTTAAATATTTTACGGCTCAAACAAAGTAAAATATCTGCAAATCGACCATGAAGTTGTTTTTGAGTTAAACTGAAAAAGCGATCATAAGTTATCAATGCATTATTAGTCATTATTTTATATAATTCAGCATTGAAGGTATTGTTTTGTTTTATTATTTGACGAATGGCACTGGTATCGATAAAACAAACCACTGTGTCGGCCAAGGCAGTAACGGTGTAAGGATGCAAATCGAAACCATATATATTTTCGGTGCCAATAAAATGGTTTCCAGTTTTAATGCAAAGAATAAGGCTATTGTCCCCCTCGTTTATGGTTATTTTCACTAATCCTGTTTTTAGATACAATATATCACCAGCCTTAGTGCCTTGCTTAATAATTGTTTCGCCCTTCTTAAAATAAATTTCATTTTTATTATTTTGCATCAACATATTTTCCTGCTCTGTTAGAAGCTTAAAACAGTTGCCTGCATCAATATTTGTCTCGCAATGATTTACTTGGTGTATCGTAGCCATCTTATTGTGTTGTTTTCAGAACGGTAAAAGTATAAAAAAACCTTTTAATAAATGAGGGAAATCATAAATTTTATGGACTAATTATCATTGAAAATTATCAATATCCATTAAAAAAGGTGAGAATAACTACAATCAATTATCTATTAGGGTCGAGTATTGTTAACCTTCGTACGGAACTCGATTGATGATAGATCGTCCAAGAGTGAGTTCATCGATAAATTCAATTTCATCCCCTATACTCACACCACGTGCTAATGTGCTAATTTTAATAGCTTTATTCTGCAATTTTCGATAGATGTAAAAATTTGTGGTGTCTCCTTCCACTGTAGTTGGCAGGGCAAGTATTACCTCCACTTGCAATTCGGGCTGCACTCTTGAAAATAAACTTTCAAAATTTAAGTCAGAAGGAGCAATTCCATCCATGGGAGAAATTACTCCGTTGAGTACATGATAGTGACCTTGATATTGCTGCGTATTTTCGATGGCGAGTATATCTTGAATATTTTCTACAACACAGATTTGATGTGAATTTCGTTTTGTATTAGAACAAATTTCACATATTTCGTTTTCGCTGAGGTTATTGCAAATTGCGCAAAACTTGATTTGTTCTTTTAAATCTATAATGGCTTGGGCCAATTCCTTCGCTGCGTCGTCTTTTTGTTTAAGTAGATGAATACTTAAGCGTAAGGCAGTTTTACGTCCGATACCGGGCAGTTTGGCAAATTCGTTGACACACTTTTTAAGCGTTATTGAAGAAATATTATCCATGTTTGCTTGTCAAATTGAATGCAAAGAAAACAAAAAAGCCTCATCAAAAATGACGAGGCTTTTTTGTTTCTTCGTGTTATTGTACTATGCTGGAGAAATTGCTTCAACAGGGCAAACATCGGCACATGAGCCACAGTCAGTACATAAATCTGGATTTATAACATAAATATCTCCTTCTGAGATAGCTTCAACTGGACACTCATCAATACAGGTGCCACAAGCAGTACAATCTTCACTAATAACGTAAGCCATTTCTAATAAAATTTTTGTTAATAATAGTTTTTAAAACGGTGCAAATATAGATAGAACTTTGATAGAGTTTAAAACTTATGGTGATTTATAATATTCTAAATAAGCAGTTTTATCTAAAACGATTTTAAATTAGAAGTCGTGGTTTTATGGAAATATTGGGATAGTTTTTCTAAATTGACTGATTTAAGATTAGCTCAGCAGATATAATCATTTTGAGTAGGAATTTGAAAATGGGACTTTTTTTTATCGATTTGTCCAGTTTTTTGAGTATTAGCTGTTATTTAGAGTATTTTTTAGGTTAATAATTGGCAAAAATCATGTTAAAAAAAAACGAATTTACTATTTAGCATATATATAAAAAAGTACCTTTGCCGCAAATATAAACTATTCAAAATACAATGGCTAAAAATAATAATTTTAAGGAATTAGAGCGAATAGTCGTTAAGTTTGCTGGCGATTCTGGAGATGGAATGCAGCTAACGGGATCCCAATTTTCGGATGCCGCTGCAATTTTCGGAAACGATTTGGCTACTTTCCCCGATTTTCCCTCAGAAATTAGAGCTCCTCAAGGAACAATTGCAGGAGTTTCAGGTTTTCAAGTTCATATAGGACATGCCGATATCCATACTTCAGGAGATAAGGCTGATGTTTTGGTTGCAATGAATCCTGCAGCATTAAAATACAATCTGCCCTATTGTAAACCCGGTGCAACCATCATCATTGATGTGGATAGCTTTGACGAAAAAAGCTACAAAAAGGCTAATTGTACAGAAGATCCTTTGGTTTCTGATAAATTGCAAGGCTTTAATGTCATTCAGGCTCCCATTACTTCTTTAACCCACGCTACTCTTAAAGAAACAGGTCTTGACTCTAAAACCATAGATAAAACAAGAAACCAATTTGTTACAGGTATTTTAGTTTACCTTTTCAATCGTGATATGGAGGTTGTTGAACAATTTATAAGAAATAAATTTAAGAAGAAACCCGAATTGGCTGAAGCTAATATTAAAGTGATTAAAGAAGGATACAATTATTCTGATACCATTGAGGCATTATCAACTACCTATATTGTAAATCCTAATATTAATCGCAAAGGGAAGTTCCGTACGATGACTGGAAATCAAGCTACTGCTTGGGGCTTAATGGCTGGTGCAGAAAAATCAGGATTAGAACTCTTTTTAGGGTCGTATCCTATTACTCCTGCCACTGATATCCTTTCAGAATTGTCTATTCACAAAGAATTGGGTGTGAAAACCTTTCAAGCTGAAGATGAAATTGCAGGTATTAATTCAGCTATTGGTGCTGCTTATGCAGGGAGTCTATCTGCTACAACCACTTCCGGACCTGGGTTGAGTTTAAAAAGCGAAGCTCTTGGTTTAGCTTTTATTACCGAGTTACCTTTAGTAATTGTAAATGTACAACGGGGCGGACCTTCAACAGGTTTACCAACCAAAACCGAACAAACCGACCTTATGCAAGCCCTTTGGGGAAGAAATGGGGAAGCTCCCATTCCTGTAATTGCAGCGAGTTCACCAGCAGATTGCTTTGATTATGCTTTTGAAGCATGCAAAATTGCAGTGGAACACATGACTCCAGTGATCTTGCTTACCGATTCTTATTTAGCTAATGGAAGTGGATTGTGGCCCATAGTTGATATGAATCAATTGCCAGCCATCAAACCTCGTATAGCTGAAGCTAATACCGAATATCTTCCCTATCGTCGCGATGAGGTTACCCTTGCTCGTACTTGGGCTATCCCAGGGACTCCCGGTACCCACCATCGAGTTGGGGGATTAGAAAAATTGGACGGTAAAGGCTCAGTTTCTCATGATCCTCATAACCATGAAAAAATGGTTCAGCTTAGAGCAGCAAAAGTGAATAAACTTGTTGACTTTTTACCTGAACAAAAAGTATATGGTAAAACTGAAGGCGATTTGCTTGTTGTAGGTTGGGGAAGTAGCAAAGGTGCTATTTATTCTGCATTCGATGAGTTATCATCGGAAGGTAAAGATATTGCCTTTACCAATTTCAATTACCTATTTCCGCTGCCCAAGGAAACCGCTGATATATTCAAGAAATATAAACGCATCTTAGTTTGTGAGTTAAACTCAGGTCAATTTGCTCATCATTTGAGAACCCAATTGCCCCAGTTTGAATACCTGCAATACAATAAGATTCAGGCACAACCATTCATGGTTTCAGAGTTATTAAGTAAGTTTAACGAATTATTGGAGGCCTAAAAATGATAGATATAATTAAAGATATTCCACAATATACTCGTAAAGATTTTGTGTCCGATCAAGAAGTGAAGTGGTGTGCAGGATGTGGCGACTTTTCTATTTTATCGGCGGTACAAAACGCACTTCCCGAAGTGGGAGTTAAAAAAGAGGATTTTGTTTTCGTTTCAGGAATTGGATGTTCAAGTCGCTTTCCCTATTATGTGGATACTTATGGATTTCATGGAATCCATGGAAGAGCAGCAGCCATTGCCTCAGGTGTAAAATTGTCAAACCCTAAGCTTAGTGTTTGGATTGCAACCGGTGATGGCGATAGTATGGCCATTGGAGGAAATCACTTTATCCATATTCTTCGTCGTAACATTGATGTAAACATCATCATGTTTAACAACAAAATCTATGGGTTGACAAAAGGTCAATATTCCCCCACAACGGATTTGGGCCACGTTACCAAAACCTCTCCTTACGGAACCATTGAGCATCCCTTTAAACCAGGGCAATTGGCAATGGGTGCAGGAGGTACTTTCTACGCTCGTACCGTGGATACTGACCCAAAACAAATGAAGGAAATTTTTGTAGAAGCAGCCAAACATAGAGGTACCTCTATGGTAGAGGTTTTGCAAAACTGTGTGATCTTCAATAACAAAGTGCATGCAGAAATTACCAATAAAGAAAACCGTGACAACAACCAAATTTATTTAAAGCACGGTCAGAAAATGATCTTTGGTGCAAATGGTGAAAAGGGCTTGGTACTCGATGGACTAAAGCTTAAAGTTGTGACCATTGGTCAAGATGGATATACAATGGATCATGTGCTTGTGCATAACGTGGAAGAAGAAGATCCAACTATGGCTTTCTTGCTTGCTCGTATGTCATTGCCCGAATTCCCCATTGCTATGGGTGTAATTAGAGCCTTTAAAACCGATGTTTATGACGATTTAATGACCGCGCAAATTGCTAATGTTAAAGCCAATTCTAAGATTAAAAATATGACTGATTTAGTTAATAGCGGCAATACTTTTAGTTTGTAGATTCCTTAATAAATTATGAGAAGCCACCTTTGAGTTTTCAATGGGTGGCTTTTTTTATGTCATGTTTTTTTTATGTCATTTGCTTAATACCGATGAAGCATTTAACATAGTTCAGTTTCATGTGATCTTCTTATGTTTTACATTAAGGTCACATGGAATTATTCATGTAGCATTTATTTTTTAAGGTATTCATGAAGCGTTTGGCTTACGCATGGCTTATCGCATTACTGCTTGTCTGGCGGCAGACAAGTAGGATATTTAATTAAAAAATTTTAGTACATGACAATTTTCAATTTAGACCGTCTAAGGTTGAGGTTG